>CAJYKO010000021.1 GCA_913775215.1 uncultured Devosia sp.
TCGAGCGTCTGGCGACCCACGTCCATCTGATAAAGCGCCTGCACGGCGGCAAGGCGCGCGGCACCGCGCTGATTGGCGGGCCGCGCGGTCTGGGGGACGGGTTTCTGCGTATCGTTCATGCTATGCGTTCAACTTTGCCTTGAGAGCGGCGAGAGCGAGAGCAGCGCGGGCAGCATCGCCGCCACGATCGCCGTCACTGGTGCGGGCCCGGCTCCAGGCCTGGCCTTCGTTCTCGACGGTAAGAATACCAATGCCAAGAGGCAGGGCGTCGACGACGGCCAGTTCGGCCAGCGCGCGGGTGCTCTCATTGGCAACGGTCACGTAATGATTGGACTGGCCGCGGATGACGCAGCCGAGGGCGACGAAGCCATCGTATTTGTCGGTTTCGAGGGCCATGGCGACACCGACGGGCACTTCCATGGCGCCGGGGACCGAGATGACATCATAGGTGGCGCCGGCAGCGGTGAGCGCGGCGGCAGCGCCGGACTTCATCTCATCGGCAATGCCTGGATAGGCCCTACTCTCGACGATAAGGAAATGTAGCCCGACTGCGGAATTGGCCTCGATCGGGAAGCGCTCGCCGTAAGAATCCATTGCCGACATCCTAAACCTCTTCTGCCAAACCCTTAGTATCCCCGGTGAGTCCGCGCAACTGCGGGGACTTCGTGGAGATCAATCATCCTCTGGCAGAGGTGTGTTGGCATCGGCATCAAGCGTCGCGAGAAAATCGCGGAAATCGTCGGGGCCGGCAAAATTCTTATAGACGGAGGCGAAACGCACGAAGGCGACGTCGTCGAGACCCTTAAGGCCCTCCATCACATATTCGCCGATCTGGTCGGAGGTGATTTCGACATCGCCGAGGCTTTCGAGCTGGCGGACAATGCCCGAAATCATGCGCTCGACGCGCTCGGGATCGACCGAGCGCTTGCGCAGCGCCGTATTGACAGAGCGGGTGAGCTTTTCGCGGTCGAACGGGACTTTCCGACCGGTTTTCTTGACCACAGTGAGATCGCGCAGCTGGACGCGCTCGAAGGTCGTGAAGCGGCCGCCGCAGGCATTGCACACGCGGCGGCGGCGGATGGCGCCCGAGTCTTCAGTCGGGCGGCTATCCTTCACCTGGGTATCGTCATTGCCACAGTAGGGGCAGCGCATTGGCTCTATGTCCTCTCTTGGCAAAGAAGGGATTCCCGCTTTCGCGGGAATGACCCAGTGCGTTTAGCCGTAGATGGGGAAGCGGTCGGTCAGCGTTTTGACCTTGGCGCGGACTTCGGCTTCGACGGCGCCGTTATTGTCATCGCCATTGGTCTTGAGGCCATCGAGCACTTCGATGATGAGTTCACCGATGGTCTGGAATTCGGCCTCGCGGAAGCCACGGGTCGTGCCGGCCGGGGTGCCGAGACGGACGCCCGAGGTGATCGCCGGCTTTTCCGGATCGAAGGGGACAGCGTTCTTGTTGCACGTGATGTGGGCGCGCTCGAGGGCGGCTTCAGTCGCCTTGCCGGTGAGGCCCTTGGGGCGAAGATCGACCAGCATCAGGTGATTGTCGGTGCCGCCAGAGACGATATCGACGCCGCCCTTGACGAGGGTTTCGGCAAGGACCTTGGCATTGGCAACGACCTGAGCCGCGTACTGCTTGAATTCGGGCGACAGCGCTTCCTTGAAGGCCACCGCCTTGGCGGCGATGACATGCATCAGCGGGCCACCCTGGATGCCCGGGAAAATGGCCGAGTTGATCTTCTTGGCAATGTCTTCATCGTTGGTGAGGATCAGACCGCCGCGCGGGCCGCGCAGGGTTTTGTGGGTGGTCGTGGTTGCGACGTGAGCGTGCGGGAACGGGCTCGGATAGACGCCACCCGCAACGAGGCCGGCAACGTGAGCCATGTCGACAAACAGGATCGCGCCGACTTCATCGGCGATCTGGCGGAACTCGGCCCAATCCATGACGCGCGAATAGGCGGAAAAACCAGCGACGATCATCTTGGGCTTGTGCTCGCGGGCAAGCTGGCGGACCTGGTCCATGTCGACGCGGCCATCCTGCTTGCGCAGGCCGTATTGAATGGCGTTGAACCACTTGCCGGACTGATTGGGCTTGGCGCCATGGGTCAGGTGACCACCAGCGTCGAGCGACATACCAAGGATGGTATCGCCGGGCTGGATGAGCGCCTGATAGACGCCCTGATTGGCCTGGGAACCGGAATTGGGTTGGACATTGGCGAATGCCACGCCAAAAAGCTGCTTGGCGCGCTCGATGGCAAGGCTTTCGGCCACGTCAACATATTGGCAGCCGCCATAATAGCGCTTGCCCGGATAGCCTTCGGCATACTTGTTGGTCAGCACCGAGCCCTGGGCTTCAAGCACAGCCTGGGAGACGATATTTTCCGAGGCAATCAGTTCGATTTCGTTCTGCTGGCGACCCAGCTCGTCCTGAATGGCTCGTGCCAGATCCGGATCCGTCTCGGCCACGGCGGCGGAGAAGAAATGCGGAAAGAGCGGAGTTGACGTTGCAGCGCTCATGGGAAGACTTCCTCAAAAAGGATCAGGTTTGCCAGCATGGCGGTGCCCATATCACGTCGATGGGCGCAAATAAAAGGCCGTTGAGACGGAAACGGGTGCATGGGGGCTCCCTTGATCACGGATGGGTGCCCAGGCGAGCGGCTTCTCTCAGGTTCGCGTTCCCCGGTGGTTGCCCACCTTTTCTCGCCAGTTGCGCGAACGGGCTTTTTATCGCTCAAAAGCGGACAGAGGGAAAGGGAAAAGGTGCGCGGCGGCACCAGTGCCGACGCCACGACACATTAAATTCAACGGCTTTCGGCAACCTCCGCCTGTGCCCCGCATTGGATATGCCAATCAGCACAGGCGGGCGCTAGCCCGGGAGTTACGAAGATGAACAAGATTGCTTCTATCGTCAGCGCTCTGACCATGACCGGCGTGTTTGTCGCAGGCGCTGTCAGCCCCGCTCAAGCGCAGTCGGTCAATCTGAGCATTGGCCAGCGCTATCAGGTTGTCGAAACCTATTGCGACCGCAATCCGTGGGACCGCGACTGCCGCGGCTTCTATAATGGTGGTTGGGACGACCGCGACTACTATAATTTCTACAATACCCGCCGCTCGTCGATCGACAACATCTCGGCCGGTATTTTCGGCATCGCCTTCGGCGCAGCGCTCGGCTCGATTATCGCCAACGGCGCAGCCAACAATAATCGCGGCGATGTCGTGGTCTACCGCGAAGGCAATGGCGGCGCGAACGTCAACGCCTGCTACGCCCGCTACAAGTCCTATGACGAGCGCACCAACACCTATCTCGGCTATGATGGCATCCGCCATCAGTGCCGGCTCTGAATTCAGAGTAGCGCCGGGGCCGTCAAGGCTTCAGGCATAACGTCCTGATGGACGCTGCGGCGGCGGGGGCTCGGTTTCACCGAGTTTCCGCCGTAGCTTTGCAAGCGCCAGCCGTTCCATGTGGGTGCGCGCAGCATTGACGGGGGTGATGACGAACACTTCCGTGCCGGTTTCCTCGTCGATGGCGGCGACGCGCATGACCTGCCCCATCTGCACAAATTCGAAGAGAACCTCGCCTGCCATGGGACCTCCATTGGTGAGTGGAGTTTAGCAGGGATTTGCAGGCGGTGGAGTCGGAATCAATGTGGGTTTGTCTCCCCGTATCAACTGCATTGGCGCGGTACGCCAAGAAAAAACCCCGCTTTCGCGGGGCTTTTCCTTTTTTATTGTTGTGTGCGCTTACGCGTCAAACGCCACTTTGCCCTGTTCATCGAACTTGTAGACGTCGTCGCGGAAGCTGACGGTGCCCTGACGGTTGGCCCAGGCAGTGATGTAGGTCGTGTGGATCGGCACGCGGGCCTTGCACTCGACGTCGAGACGCTGGAGCGAGTCAAAGGTGGAGTCGACCTTGGCCTGATCCCAATCGCCATTGTCGCGCAGCAGCCAATTGACCAGCTGATTGACACCGTCGACGCGGACGCAGCCCGAAGAGTGGAAGCGGGCATTTTCGCCGAACAGCGCCTTGGACGGGGTGTCGTGCAGATAGCAATCGTATGGGTTGTAGAAGTTGATCTTGCAGTGGCCCATGGAATTGGCCGCGCCAGGCTCCTGGCGGTACATATAGTTGACCTGCTCGTCGGTTATAGCAGCCCAGTTGATGGTCGAGGGATCCACCTTATTGCCCGAGCCGTCATAGATGAAAATATTCTGCTCAGCCAAGTAGTTGGGATTTTCCATCATGTACTTGGTGAGGTCCTGGCGGACCAGCGACTTGGGCACGTGCCAGTATGGGTTGAAGTTGATCTGGCTGATCTTGCTGGCCATGATCGGGGTAGCGCGTTCGACGCGACCAACGACGGCCGTGTGGCGCTGCTCGACCATGCCGTCATT
>CAJYKO010000022.1 GCA_913775215.1 uncultured Devosia sp.
CCGGTCGTCGTCGGCATGGTCAAAGGGCTGCGGTCGCCCGAGGGCATTCAGCTCGACCTCATGCGGACTTATGATGCCAATCCCTGGCAGGTCTTTTGGAAGCTACGCTGGCCCTCCGCCCTGCCCTTTCTCTTTGCCTCGATGAAGGTGGGGATCGCGATTTCGCTGATCGGGGCGGTGGTGGCCGAGCTCTCCAATGCCGCAGGTGGCGGTTTGGGTGTGCGGTTGCTCACCGGATCATATAATGGTCAGACGGTGCAGATCTGGGCGGCGCTGTTTATCGCGGCTGGACTGGCAGCCGTGCTGGTGGCGATCGTCGGGATGGCCGAGCGCGCGGTCAATGCGCGCAATGGGGTGCGGGCATGACTTTCAGGGATCGCATCCTTGCCATTCTGGGGACGCTGTCTGCGCTGCTGGCAGTCGTAACGCCAGAGGTGGTGCTGGCGGATGGCGCGGCTGCACCGGCTGGGCGCCTCCTCCTGTTGCCCATCATTGGCCTTGTTCTCGCTGGCGGGATCGGGCTTTTGACCCGCTGGACGTTGTGGCAGCCGCTGGTCAGTCTTGTTTTGCTGTTCGGCGCGGCGCTGATATTGCCGGGAGCGGTCGACGGTGTTGCCGACGCTGTTGCTGGGCCGGCCTATTGGCTGAGCCTTGGCGCTTTCTGGCTGCTGACCTGGAACTTTGCCGAGCGGCTTTCGGCTTCCATTCGGGATGGACGATTGCCGGAGACGGGCACGGGCGTCATCATTCCCATTACCTTCGGGCTGACGCTGCTGATCCTCTGGGAAGCGATTACACGCGGCGCCAATGTGCCGCCGGTGCTCTTGCCGGCGCCATCGGCGATCGGGGCGCAGCTCGCCAATTCGGCGCCGATCCTCTGGGCCGATTTCGTCCAGACTTTTATCAAGTCGGTCATTCCCGGCTATATCATCGGGTGCCTTGCCGGACTCATTGTCGCCATTGCCGTTGATCGCTCGCCCTTCCTCAAAGCCGGGCTATTGCCGATCGGCAATTTCATGTCGGCGCTGCCGATCATCGGCATCGCGCCGATCATGGTCATGTGGTTCGGCTTCGATTGGCAATCCAAGGCCGCCGTCGTTGTCGCGATGACGTTCTTTCCCATGCTGGTCAACACGGTGGCGGGGCTCAATGCGGCCTCCGCCATCGAGCGCGACCTCATGCGGACTTATGCTGCCAGCTATTGGCAGACGCTGCTTAAACTGCGCCTCCCCGCTGCGGGGCCGTTTATCTTCAATGCCCTCAAGATCAACTCGACTCTGGCCTTGATCGGCGCAATCGTAGCGGAATTCTTCGGGACGCCTGTTGTGGGGATGGGCTTCCGAATATCGACCGGGGTGGGGCGTCTTGCCATCGACCTGGTCTGGGCGGAGATCGCGGTTGCCGCGGTCGCGGGGTCCGCCTTCTACGGGGTGCTCGCCCTCATCGAAAGGGGCGTCACCTTCTGGCATCCGTCCGTCCGTGGTGGACGGGCTTAAGGGACTAAACAGGGAAAAGGGAACGAGACATGAAAACTTTGATCACAGGGCTCCTCGCCGGAACCATGGCGCTGGCGGCAATGCCGGGCGCCTTTGCGGCCGATGCGCTGACGCTGCAGCTCAAGTGGGTGACCCAGGCGCAATTCGCCGGCTATCTCGTCGCCAAGGAAAAGGGCTTTTACGACGAGGAAGATATCGACCTGACCATCTTGCCGGGCGGGCCGAACATTGCCCCGGAACAGGTGATTGCCGGGGGCGGCGCCGATATCATCGTCACCTGGATGGCCGCGGGGCTTGCAGCGCGCGATACCGGCGTGCCGCTCGTCAATATCGCCCAGCCGTTCAAGCGCTCGGGCCTGATGATGATCTGCCCCAAGGAAAAGGAAATCAACACGGTCGCCGATTTCCCGGGCCATACGCTCGGCGTCTGGTTCTTCGGTAATGAATATCCGTTTTTTGCCTGGATGAACAAGGAAGGCATCAAGACCGATGGCTCGCCCGAAGGCGTCACCGTGTTGCAGCAGAGCTTTGACATCCAGCCGATGATCCAGGGCCAGGCCGACTGCATTTCGGTCATGACCTACAATGAATATGGCCAGGCGCTTGATGCCGGCTATGGCCCCGATAACCTGACCATTTTCAACTATACCGAAATGGGCAATGACCTTCTCGAAGACGGGCTCTATGTCATGGAAGACACGCTCGCCGATCCGGCCAAAGTCGATGCCTATACCCGCTTCGTCCGCGCCTCGATGAAGGGCTGGCAGTATGCGCTCGACAACCCGGAAGAAGCCGCGCAGATCGTCGTCGATATGGACGAAACCGGCGCTGCGACGCTCGAGCACCAGCTTTACATGGTGGGCGAAGTGTCAAAGCTCGTCGATGCCAATGACGCGGCGCTCGACATGACGACCTATGATCGTACGGTGAAGGCACTGCTAGATCAGAAGATCATCAAGGCGCAGCCGGAAGGGGCTTACACGACCGTCGTCACCGACGCCCTGAAGTAATTTTTTGCAATTTCGGCAAGGCGGGCGGGGAGCGATCCCTGCCCGCTTTTTGTTTGAGCACGCGGGGTTCGCCAAGTTGTACGAATCTTGAAATTGCCATCGATGCTCGGCACAAGGCCGGAAAGCCAAAGGAGAACAAGATGCCAAACGATCCCATGACCCTGATGGGTTTCGGCATTGGCGCCATTGTCGTCATCTGGCTGGTGTTTTCCGTCGTCAAGAAAATGGTCGGGATCGCCATTGTTCTGGCGCTCGCCGCGGGGGCCTGGTTTCTCTACACCAACCCGCAGCATCTTGCGCCCATCATCGCCTGGGCCCGGCAATATACGGGGTGAATCGACCCGGAACGATTCAGGCTGCTCTCTGTTGTGTGATCAGTAACACCAGACGGAGGGCTCTCCCATGAATTCCATTATTTACCTCGTTGGCCTCGTGGTCATCGTCATGGCAATCCTGTCCTTCATCGGCCTCGCATAAGGGGGCCGGTATGAGCATGGTTGATCCGGCCCCGGTGGCCGTCGTCGAAACGTCATCCACGCGCGAAAGCGCCAGCTACGTGGACTGGTCGGCAATCATCGCCGGCATCATTTTCGCCTCCGCCATTTCCGTGGTGCTGATCAGTTTCGGCTCCGCCATCGGCCTCAATTTCCTCGATTTCAACTCGCGTGAAGGTGCACCCGGCATCCTGATCGGCATTGCTGCGGCAAGCTGGTTCCTCTGGGTGCAGGTCTCGAGCCTGATGGCTGGCGGTTATCTCGCCGGTCGCCTCCGTCGCCGTCATTTCGACGCGACAGAAGACGAAAGCGATGTGCGCGATGGCGCCCATGGTCTGATCGTCTGGGCCGGTGCAACGGTTCTCGGCGTGATGATCGCGCTTGGTGGAATCGGTGCTGCGGCTTCGACTGCTGGCTCGGTGCTTTCGACCGCGACGAATGCAGCTTCGAACGTGGCTGAAGGCGCTGCCGATGCCATGGACCCGAACGCTTATTTCACCGACATGCTGTTCCGCACCGAACAGCCGGCAGCTGGTGGCAATACCGAAGCGAGCCGCGCCGAAGCCGGCCGGATCTTTGCCCAGGCCGCACTCGGCGATGGCACGGTGCCGGAAGAAGACCTGACCTATCTTTCCAATGTCGTTGCGGCCAATACCGGCCTTACGGCAGAGGAAGCCCGCGCACGGGTTGATCGTGTAATCGTCGAAATCGATGCGGCCAAGCAGCGTGCCGCGGAAGCAGCCCGTGTTGCCCGCAACACCGCGATCATCGCCGCCTTCCTTCTTGCTGCGACGACGCTTGTCGCCGCGATCGGCGCCTATTGGGCGGCCCAGAAGGGCGGCAACCACCGCGACGATAATTCCGTCTTCGCCGACGTCTTCCGCCGCTTCTGATCAGACAAGAAAGGAAAACACCATGTTCAAAGGCCTCGCACTTTGGCTTCTCGGCGTGCCGATCTGGCTGATCATCATCATCTTTATCGTGACGTAACAAAACGGGGCCGCAGGGCCCCGTTTTTTATTCCTGGTGATTGGATGGCATCGTAGCGAGTGCCCGCTGCCTTTGGCAGCGACCCGGCGGATAGTCTGCCAAGGCGCCACTGGCGCCTCGCGGAAAACGCGAACCGACTACTCGTCGCCCATCTTGAGAGCCTTGATGAAGGCTTCCTGAGGGATATTGACGTTGCCATACTGGCGCATCTTGGCCTTGCCCTTTTTCTGCTTGTCGAGGAGCTTGCGCTTACGCGTTGCGTCGCCCCCATAGCATTTTGCGGTCACGTCCTTGCGCATGGCGCGGACGGTTTCGCGGGCAATGATCTTGCCACCGATGGCGGCCTGGATCGGGATCACGAAGAGATGCGGCGGAATAAGCTCCTTGAGCTTTTCGCACATGACTCGGCCGCGCGTTTCGGCAACGGAGCGGTGGACCAGCATGGAAAGCGCATCGACCGGCTCGGCATTGACGAGAATGGACAGCTTGACCAGATCGCCCTCGCGATGAGTATCGAGGTGATAGTCGAAACTCGCATAGCCCTTCGAGATCGATTTCAGGCGATCGTAGAAATCGAAGACCACCTCATTGAGCGGCAGGTCGTATTCGACCATGGCGCGATTGCCGACGTAGCTGAGATTGTTCTGGATGCCGCGTCGGTCCTGGCAGAGTTTCAGGATCGCGCCGAGATATTCGTCCGGCGTGAGGATCGTCGCCTTGATCCAGGGCTCGCGGATTTCCTCGATCTTCATCACATCCGGCAAATCGGCCGGATTGTGCAGCATCATCAGCTCGCCATTGGTCATCTGGACCTCGTAGACCACTGAAGGGGCGGTGGCGATGAGATCGAGATCGAACTCGCGGGAGAGACGCTCCTGGATGATTTCGAGGTGCAACAGCCCGAGGAAGCCGCAGCGGAAGCCGAAGCCGAGAGCGGCGCTGGTTTCCATTTCGAAGGAGAAGCTGGCGTCGTTGAGACGCAACTTGCCCATGGCGGCGCGCAGTTCGTCGAAATCGCTGGCATCGACGGGGAAGAGGCCGCAGAAGACGACGGGCTGGGCCGGACGGAAGTCGGGCAGCGCCTCGGCGGTGGGCTTCCTATCATCGGTGATGGTATCGCCGACATTGGTATCGGCGACTTCCTTGATCGAGGCGGTGAAAACACCCAATTCGCCGGGGGTCAATTGCTGAACTTCGACGAGCTTTGGCGTCTGCACGGCGACGCGATCAAGCTCGTAGACGGCGCCCGAGGCCATCATGCGGATGCGCTGGCCCTTCTTCATCACGCCATCCATGATGCGGACGAGAACGACGACGCCGAGATAGGTATCGTACCAGGAATCGACGAGGAGCGCTTTTAGCGGCGCATCGATATCGCCCTTGGGGGCGGGGAGGCGCTGGACGATGGCTTCGAGCACGGTGTCGATGCCGACGCCGGTCTTTGCCGAGATTTCGAGCGCATCGGACGCATCGATGCCGATGACATCCTCGATCTGCGTCTTGACGCGCGGGATATCGGCGGCGGGGAGATCGACCTTGTTGAGGACCGGGACAATCTCGTGATTGGCGTCGAGCGCGTGATAGACGTTGGCAAGGGTCTGCGCCTCGACGCCCTGGGAGGCGTCGACGACCAAGAGCGAGCCTTCGACGGCGGCCATGGATCGGCTGACTTCATAGGCGAAGTCGACGTGGCCGGGCGTATCGATGAGGTTGAGGACATAGTCCTCGCCATCCTGCGCCTTATAATTGAGGCGCACGGTCTGCGCCTTGATGGTGATGCCGCGCTCGCGCTCGA
>CAJYKO010000023.1 GCA_913775215.1 uncultured Devosia sp.
GATACCGGTCAGGCCGTCGCCAATGCGCTGGCCGCCGTCGAAACCGGCGTGCGCCAGGTCCAGGGCACGCTCAATGGCCTCGGCGAGCGCTGCGGCAACGCCAATCTCATCACCCTGATCCCGACGCTGGTTCTAAAACCCTATTACGCCGAGCGCTTCGAAACCGGCATCACGCCCGCCCATCTCGAACGTCTCACCCATATCTCCCGCGCCTTCGACGACAGGCTCAATCGCGCTCCTGCGCGTCAGGCGCCCTATGTCGGCGCCGCTGCCTTTGCCACCAAGGCCGGCATCCACGCCTCGGCCCTGCTCAAGGATTTTTCCACCTACGAGCACGTGCCACCCGAAAGCGTCGGCAATGAACGCGCCATCATGGTCTCCCAGCAGGCCGGCAAGTCCAACCTGCTAACCGCCCTCGCGCGCCACGATATCGAAATCGAAAAAGACGATCCCCGCCTCGAAAAACTTCTGGCGACGGTGAAAAGCCGCGAAGCCCGTGGTTATTCCTATGACGGCGCCGACGCGTCCTTCGCCGTTCTCGCCCGCTCGGTCCTCGGCACGCTGCCGAGCTTTTTCGATGTCGAACACTATCGTGCCATGGTCGAGCGCCGCCACAATGCACAAGGCGAAGAGATCACCGTCACCGAAGCCGTCGTAAAGGTCCGCGTTGCAGGCGAATTGCTGATGTCCGTTGCCGAAGGCAATGGCCCCGTCAATGCCCTCGACCAGGCCCTTAGAAAAGACCTCGGTATCTATTCAAGCCGCATCGAAGATCTTGAACTCGTCGATTTCAAGGTCCGTATCCTCGACGGTGGTACGGGCGCGGTCACCCGTGTACTGGTCGAAAGCCGAGACGGCACTGGCGAACGCTGGACGACGATCGGCGTTTCTTCCAACATCATTGATGCGTCCTTTGAAGCTCTGTATGAATCAATCACATACAAGCTGTTGAAGACTGAGGCGGTGCAGTCGACACAGTGATGGCGACTTCTCGGCCGGTGCAAAAAGCCATCGGCTGACAACCGTCCGGGAGGACAAACTGGCCGAAACTGCTCCAAAACGCCCACTTGCTCTCACCATTGGGGCAGTCGCCGTCACGTTACTTGTCATCCTCGGTATTTTCGCCGCCCCCACCGTAGCCACATGCTTCAATAGCCCCGATGGCATGGGTCAGTGTATTCGCGGCAAATTCACCGAAGCTGGTCTCTTTCCGCCCGCGCCAGTCACCGAGGTCGCCGAGACCACCCAGCCGGCCGCAACGCCGCCAGCCGAAACGCCTGCCGCTCCCGCCGCACCGGAAGGCGAACTGACGCCTCCCGCGCTCGATGTCACCCCACCAGCCGAAACCACTCCAGAGGTGCCGCAAAGCATCGTCGCCGCCACCTTCGGCCTTCTCCGCGCCGAGCCCGATGGCTCCGTCGTCATCGCTGGCAGCGGTCAGCCCGGCAGCGAGGTGGATATCTATTCCGACGACAAACTCCTCGGCACTGCCAAGGTTGAATCCTCTGGCGATTGGGTTTTTGTACCCGAAAGCCCGCTACCTCCTGGCGGTGTCGAGATCACTCTTGCCGAACACGGCAAGAGCGAGCGCGCCGCCCAGTCGTTCGTCGTCGTCGTCGATGACGACAAGACAACCCAGCCGCTCGTCGTCGCCAGCACCCCAGGCCAGGCCAGCGAAATCCTTCAGGGCCTTGATCGTCCAGCCCCGACCGCTGTCGCTGCTGCGCCCGAACAGGCAGCCCCAGCCGCAGCCTCAGAAACCGAACCAGCGCCAATGGCCGTCGCCGAAGCGCCTGCCACGATACCGCCTGCAGCATCACCAAACGCTGCTCCCGCAGAACCAGCGGCACCCGCCCCAACGGCCACCCCGCAGGAAACCCCGGCGGCACCGACTCCGCCCACCGTAACGCCCCTCGCGCAAAATGCCCCTGCCGCATCGCCATCGAATGCGCCGGCTGAATCGACTGTAGAGCCCACCGAGCCAGCCACAGAACCGGCTCAAACAGCGGAAACCCAGCCAGCGCCGGCGACCACTCCGGCTAATCCGGCAACCCCGACCCCATCCGCTGCGCCCGCAGCCACCGAACCCGCAGAATCGACGCCAACCGCCCCGTTTGCCCCCCAGGTCGCCGACGTTCCGCCTACCATCGACGCCATCGAGGTCGAAGGTGCCCGCACCTTCTTCGCCGGCAGCGGCCCCGAAGGCCGCACCGTGCGCCTTTATGTCGATGATACCTTCGTCGCCGATTCCAAGGTCGAAGGCGGCCGCTGGCTAGTCGAAGCCGGTCCGGTTCTGTCCGCCCCCAGCCAGCGCGTCCGCGCCGACCTCCTAGGCGCCAACTCCTCTGAAGTCGTCGCCCGCGCCGAAGTCGATTTCGTGGTCGATGAACCTGCAGGGCAGGGCGCCGAAACTGCCATCGCAAGTGCCGACACTCCGGCGACCACAACGCCGCCGGCACCGACACCCGCAACTGAACCCGCCACTCCGGCAACCGAGCCCGCCACGGCCACAACCAGCACACCCACTGCTGAAACGCCGGCAGCAGAGCCAACCGCACCTGCCGCCGTCGCCAGCGCAGAAACGAAGCCGACATCAGCCCCTGCTACCACCACCGAACCTCGGGCCACCACGCCAGAAACTTCAGTCGCAACCGCGGAAACCCCAGCGCCCGCTCCCGCGCAACCCGCCGCCGAGCCCGCTGTCCCCACCATGGTTGCCGTGTCTGTCGGCGGTCCCGATGCGCAGCGCTTCGCCTCCGGCAAGGCTATCATCCGACGTGGCGACAATCTCTGGACTATCGCGCGCCGCGTCTATGGCGAAGGCATCAAGTACACGACCATCTACGACGCCAATACCGGCCAGATCCGCGACCCCGATCGCATCTACCCCGGCCAGGTCTTCAGCCTCCCCCAATAAGAAAATGGCGCCAATAGGCGCCATTTTCGTTTGATGGAGACATCCACATCACCCGCAGGGATTGACCTGACCGCCAATCCTCACCATGTTCATCGCAATTCACCGATTAAATTCGGCCAGCCCCATGCAAGACGATGACATTGCCAACATAATGAGAGCACTGGGCCATCCGGTCCGGCTCAGCATCCTGCGGTTCCTTGCGAGCCAGCAGCAGCGCGAATGTTGCTGCGGCGATGTCACCGAATCCCTGCCTCTCGCTCAGTCCACCGTCTCCCAGCACATTAAAGTGCTGCTTGATGCCGGCCTGATCGAGCGCAAGCCGCACGGCACGCGCAATCGCTACATGATCCGGCAGGATCGCCTGGCCGAACTCGGAACCGCCTTTGGCGGTTTGATTGATGGTCTCAATCTCCGAGCGCCCCACAAGGAAACGGAACCGGCCTAATGGCTAACAATCCCAATGAAAAGAAGCCGTCCGTTAACGCGGACGAAGGCTCGGTATTCTCTACCGTCCGAAATCTCTGGCCCTATATGTGGCCCGATGGCCGGCCCGATCTAAAGCTGCAGGTCGTGCTCGCCATCGGCGCTCTCCTCCTCAGCAAGGTCGCAACCACCCTCGTGCCCTTCGCCTATAAGGGCATCATCGACAGCCTCGACGGCACCGACGCCGACAGCCAGCTTATCATGGGTCTCGCGGTACCGATCGTCCTTGTCATCGCCTATGTCCTCGGCAATGTCTTCGACGCTGGCTTCCAGCAATTGCGCGACGTGCTCTTTGCCGGCGTCGGCCAGCATGCGGTTCGAAAACTTGCGCTCCAGACCTTCCACCACATGCATCGCCTCTCGCTGCGCTTCCATCTTGCACGGCGCACTGGCGGGCTCTCCCGCGTCATCGAGCGCGGCGTAAAAGGCATCGAAACGGTCGTCCGTTTCGCCATGCTCAATATCGCGCCAACTATCGTCGAGTTCATCGTCGTCGCCTTCATCTTCGTCTGGCTTTTCGGCGTCAGCTATCTCGGCGTCCTGGTGGTGATGATCTGGGCCTATCTCTATTTCACCATCAAGGCCTCGAATTGGCGCATTTCGATCCGTCGGGACATGAACAATTCCGACACCGATGCCAACGGCAAGGCCATCGACAGTCTCCTCAATTATGAGACGGTCAAATACTTCGCCAATGAGAAGATGGAAGCCGAGCGCTATGACGGCGCCATGGCAAGCTATGAGCGCTCTGCGATCCGCATCTGGACCTCGCTGGGCTGGCTCAATTTCGGCCAGGCCGTCATCTTCTATGGCGGCTTCCTCATCATCTCGATCATGGCCATCAATGGCGTCCTCGCCGGCCGCCTGACGCTGGGCGATTTCGTCCTGCTCAACACCTTCCTGATGCAGATCTACCGTCCGCTCAATTTCATTGGCTTCGTTTACCGCGAGCTCCGCCAGGGCCTCACCGATATCGAAGAGATGTTCAAGCTTCTCGATCAGGATCCTGAAATCGTCGACAAGCCCGACGCCGCCCCGCTCAAGGTCACCGGCCCCGTCATCCGCTTCGAAGACGTTTCCTTCCACTACGACCCCGATCGCCCGATCCTCAGGGGCGTCAGCTTCGAAGTCCCCGCCGGCAAGACTGTCGCCATCGTCGGTCCCACCGGTGCCGGCAAGTCGACCATTTCGCGTCTGCTCTATCGCTTCTATGACGTCACCGGCGGGCGCATCACCATCGATGGGCAGGATCTTCGCGACGTCACGCAGGAAAGCCTGCGCTCGGCCATCGGCATGGTCCCGCAGGACACCGTGCTCTTTAACGACACCATCGGCTACAATATCGAATATGGCCGCCCCGGCGCCTCCGAAGAAGACATCCGCGCCGCCGCCCGCATGGCCCAGGTCGGCCCCTTTATCGAAAGCCTGCCCAAGGGCTATGAAACCCCCGTCGGCGAACGTGGCCTCAAGCTTTCGGGCGGCGAAAAGCAACGCGTTGCCATTGCGCGAACGATCCTGAAGGCTCCCTCGATCCTCATCCTCGATGAAGCCACCTCCGCCCTCGACACCAAGACCGAGCGCGACATCCAGGCGGCCCTCGACGAGGTCTCGCGCAACCGCACCAGCGTCGTTATCGCCCATCGTCTTTCGACCGTGATCAATGCCGACGAAATCCTGGTCCTCCGGGAAGGCCGTGTCGCCGAGCGCGGCAACCATAGCCAGCTCCTCGCCCAAAACGGCCTCTACGCCCAAATGTGGAGCCGCCAACGCGAAGCCACGGAAGCAGAAGAAGCTCTCGCCCGCACCCGCGATGACCCCGACGGCTTCGTGAAACGCGGCACCCCGGCTGCGGAATAGTCCTGGCTTGGAAGCTATCCTCACGCCCTGATCTCCTTCTCCCCTTGTGGGAGAAGGTGCCCGAAGGGCGGATGAGGGGTTTCGAGCCGGCCGAAGGCTAGTTCACTCCAGCGGAGTGAACTTAGGTGAGAAAGCCATGCAAACTGTGCTTTCACGGCCGGGTGGCAATCACCTTGCTACCATCTCCCTCTTCGCCCAACTTCTCAGGATGGCCATTCACCTCACCCCAGCGCGCCCCGACCAGAAGCCAGTCATCGCCAACCTGATCCAGCTCTACCTCCACGACATGACCGCCTTCATGCCGTTTCCGGTCGGCGCCGATGGCCGCTATCAATATGATTTCCTCG
>CAJYKO010000024.1 GCA_913775215.1 uncultured Devosia sp.
GTTGGCCGAGAAGCAGAGGGTCACATTGGTCTTGATCCCGGCTTCCTTGAAGTGCTTGGCGGCCTTCAGGCCGTTCAGCGTCAGCGGCAGCTTGACGACGACGTTGGACGCGATCTTGGCGAGCACTTCGCCCTCGGCGATCATGCCGTCATATTCGAGACTGGCGACTTCGGCAGAAACCGGATCGGGCGTGATGGCGCAGATTTCCTTGATGACTTCCTTGAAGTCCCGGCCGGACTTTGCGATCAGCGACGGGTTGGTGGTCACACCATTGATGAGCCCGGCTTCGTTCAGTTCCTTGATGGCGGCGGTATCTGCAGTGTCGACGAAGAACTTCATCGTTCCCTCCTAAAAGCGTTCAATTCCGGCGGCTTAGCCGAATGCTAGTCCATGGCGGCTGGGCGCCGCAAGCCGTGCTCAGCGCAGCGCGCCGAGAAAAGCATCGGCGAGATCGCCGACGCGATCTTCCGGGATGCCGGCAACATTGATGCGACTATCTCCAGTCATGTAAACGCCATTTCCGGCCTTAAGATGTTCGACGGCATCATTGGTGAGGCCAAGCAGCGAAAACATGCCGCGATGTTCGGCGACAAAATCGAAATCGGTCGAGTTCGAGCGTTCGCGGATAGCGTCAGAAAGCTTTTTTCTTAATGAAATCATGCGGTTACGCATGATCGCCAGTTCCGCTTCCCACTCGGCGCGCAAAGACGCGTCTTCGAGAATCGTGCGGATGATTTCCGCACCATGATCGGGCGGCTGCGAATAGGCGCCGCGGATGATGTTGAGAAGCTGGGAGTTGGTCACTTCCGCTTCGTCGGCGTTGCGGGCAACGAGGATAGCGGCACCGACACGCTCACGATAGAGCCCGAAATTCTTCGAGCCAGAGAATGCTACCAGAGCCTCGGGGACCGTGGATAAGATTTTGCGCGTGCCATAGGCATCTGCCTCGATGCCATCACCGAAACCGAGATAGGCCAAATCGACGAACGGCAGCGCGCCGGTGCGCTTGAGGCTTTCGGCGACCTGATCCCACTGGTTGTCGGTGAGGTTGGCGCCCGTTGGGTTGTGGCAGCAGCCATGCAGCAGCACGATATCGCCCGCGCCCAATTTATCAAGCGCTGCAAGCATTTCGTCGAATTTTACGCCGCGCGTCGCTGCATCGAAATAGGGGTAGGTCGCGACCTTGAGGCCCGAATTGATGGCGATCGGGTTGTGGTTGGCCCAGGTCGGGTCCGAGACATAAACCGTGGCGCCGGGGCGGGCGCGGTTGATGAGCTGCATCAGGACCCAGAGCGAGCCGGTGCCGCCCGGAGCCTGGGCGATGCGGACGCGGGAGCGATCGACGCTATCGGCGAGGACAAGGTCGAGCACGGCGGTGCCAAAGCCCTTATTGCCGGCGATCCCAAGGTAAGTCTTTGTTTTTTCGTTCGAAAGGATTTTCTCTTCGGCTTTGCGCACAGAGGTCATGACCGGGGTCACGCCTTTTTCGTCCTTATAAACACCGACGCCGAGGTCGATCTTGGTGGGACGGGAGTCGGCCGCATATTCGCCCATCAGCGCAAGAATCTTGTCGCCTGGGGCCTTTGAGAGGGTTTCGAACATTTTTGGAAGTCCGGTGGGAAAGCGCCGCCTTTATAGGCGGCTGAGGGATTTTTGCAATCTTTTGCGACTAGCGCTTTAGGCCGAGACGCTCGAGTTCGGCGACCAATTGCGGAACGATTTCAAAGAGATCGCCGATCAACGCTACATCGGCGATTTTCACCAATGGGGCTTCGGGGTCCGAATTGATGGCGAAGATTTTCTTGGCGCCTTGGATGCCGGCGAGGTGCTGAAGCGCGCCGGAAATGCCGATGGCGATGTAGAGATCAGGGGCGATGATCTTGCCGGTCTGGCCGATCTGCCAATCATTGGGGGCGTAGCCGGCATCGACTGCGGCGCGGGTGGCGCCGACGGCAGCGCCGAGCGTTTTTCCAAGTTTTTCAATGAGTTGAAAGCCTTCGGCGGAACCGACCGAGACGCCGCCACCGATGACGATCTGGGCGGTCGCGAGATCGGGCGTGTCGCTATCGGTGCGGTGCGCGGCGAGGAATTTTGCCGCGGAAGTCACTGAAAGGTTTGACGATTCTATCGGAGCGTCGTTGCCAAGGGCAGCCGGGCGGAATGCCGACGCGCGGAAGGTGAGGAGATGGGTTGCCTGCGGGTCCGTGACGGTTTCGAGTGCATTTCCCGCGTAGATCGGTCGGACGAAACGGTTTGGACCGAGGATTTCAACGACGTCAGTGACCGGCTGGATATCGAGCTTGGCGGCGAGGCGGGGGATGACATCCTTGCCGACAGACGACGCACTTGCGGTAACAACACGATATCGTTGAGCGAGGTTTTCGAGCGAATTGGTTATGGTTTCGGCAGTCGCTGGCGCGACGACAGTGATCACCTTGTGGACGCCGGCGATTTTTGCGGCCTCGGCGGCGATGTCAGCGGGGTTTTCAGCGACGACCAAGATATCGACCGCGCCGAGTTCGCTCGCGGCGGCAACCAATCGGGCCGTGGCGGGGGAGAGAGCGCCATTGTCGTGATCGGCAAGCAGAAGAACCGACATCAGAGCGCCTCCATCTCGTTGACTTCGGAAGCGATGGCCGCGGCAAAGTCGGAAACCGAGCCGACCTTCTTGCCGGGAACGCGTTCGGCGGGCGGGGATATTTTTTCTATGCTCAGGCGCGGGGCGAGATCGACGCCGAATTCGGCAGCGGGGCGCACGGCGAGCGGCTTGGAGCGCGCCTTCATCACCATCGGCAGCGCGGCATTGCGCGGGGTGTTGAGGCGCAGGTCGGCGGTGACGACGGCGGGGAGTGGCACAGCAATAGTTTCGCGGCCATAGTCGACTTCGCGGGTGACTTCCAGTTCGGCGCCCTTGACGACGATCTCGGAGGCAAAGGTCGCCTGCGGGCGGTTCGTCAGGGCGGCGAGCATCTGGCCGACATGGTTGCTGTCATCATCGACGGCCTGCTTGCCGAGGAGGATCAGATCGGGCTGCTCTTCGGCGACGACTTTGGCGAGGAGTTTGGCGATCGTCAGGGTTTCGAGCGCGGCGTCGGTTTCGACGAGAATGCCGCGATGGGCGCCCATGGCGAGGGCGGTCAATATGACGTCGTTGGATTGCTTGGGACCGATCGAGACGACGACGATTTCGCTGACATCGCCTTTTTCCGCGAGCTGTACGGCAGCTTCTACTGCGTGCTTGCAGAAAGGATTCATCGACATGCGGACGCCAGTGGTTTCGACACCAGTGACATCGGGACGGACGCGAATGCGGACATTGTGGTCGACCACGCGCTTGACGGCGACGAGGATTTTCATGAGCGGCTCCGAAGTTGCCGGTTCAATGGCAAAAAGGGACGAGAGGGGCAAGGCACGGAAGGGGAAATTCGGTTCGGTGACGGCGGGAATGTTAGAAAGGGGTGCCTGAGGGGTGGTGGGCGTGGCTCCACTCCTCCGATCCTCCCCCCATCGAGGGGGAGGTGTGGCACCGAGTTCGGGTCGGCGGATATGAAAAGTCCGCGCCTTAACTGGAAGGCACGGGCTGGACTGTGTTGGGCTAAGAGGATCAGGCTTCCTGAATGGCGGAGACCAGCCAGTCGCCGCCGGCGGTGCGCTTGAAGGTCCAGATCTCGGTGGACTCGGTGGCGTTCTCGGCATCCCCTTCGACCACCGCGTTGGTCTGACGATCCGCTGTGTAGTCGATCGAGGAATAGCGCATGGCGACGGTGGCGTAGTCGTCCCGGCCTTCGCGCCAGCTTTCGGCGAGATCGCCCTGGAGGAGGCGCACGTCCGAGACGTGGTTTTTGACGCCATTGGTCGCGTTGGTGGCGAGTTCCTCGGAGAGATAGCCCATGACTTCGGGCGTCGTCAGCGCGCGCAGGGCAGCGTAGTTTTCGCCGGCAAACGCGGCCTGGACGCGGCTCAGCATCTGCTCGAAAATTTCGAGGTCGGCCATGCCGATATTGAGTTCATTCTTGCCCGGCGTGGGTTTTGCCGCGCGCGATGCGGCCGCGCCGCCGCCGAACATCTGGCCGAAATCGGGGCGCTGGCTATTGGGCTGCGCCTGATAGGCCGACGCCTGGGGGCCACCGGCCATGGCAGGGCGCAAACCGCGGAAGAAGCGCAGGGCCAGCCAGATGACGCCGCCGATGAGCGCAATCTGGACGATCATGGCGAAGATCCCGCCGAGACCGCCAAAGCCGGCGCCGAAGAAGAGCCCCAGGAGGCCGCCGAGGGCAAGGCCACGAAGGAGCGAACCGCCAAAGCCGTTCATGAAGCCGCGCGGCTGCGCCGACTGAACGCCGGGAGCAGCGGTGGGCTGCTGGCCGGGCGTCATGGTGCGCTGGACCGGGGCAACCTGATTGGGCGCGGTCTGGGTGGGCGCGGGCGAATTGAAGGTGTTCATGCCCCGGCTGCCAAAGCTGCCACCACGGCGCGCTTCGGCGTCGCCGACGGACACCATGGAGATGGCCATGACGAGACACGCAAAAAGACTGGCAAGGCGAACGGTCTTGGAAGCAAACATTCTGGTGGCCCGAAAAATAACGTTACGCAGCATATAGGGAGTGTCAGGGCCGATGTGTAGTCTTGCGCCTAAGGTTAGCCGAGACCGATGGTCGCGGCAGTTGACGCCGGCCGATCAGACATGGACACTGAAGACACTATCCCTGTGTTCTGGACGTCTTATGCCTATCCTCAACCGCATTGCCGAATTTCATGACGAGATCACCGCCTGGCGGAGGGATCTGCATGCGCATCCGGAAGTGCTGTTCGACGTGCATCGGACCGCCGGAATCGTGGCGGACAAGCTCAAAGAGTTCGGGGTCGACGAGATCGTTACGGGCCTCGGGCGGACCGGGGTCGTCGGGATCATCAATGGGCGCACCAATAATAGCGGCAAGACTGTCGGCCTTCGGGCGGACATGGATGCGCTGACCGTGACCGAGCAGACGGGCGCCGCCTATGCCTCGACCATTGCCGGCAAGATGCATGCCTGCGGACATGATGGGCATACGGCGATGCTCTTGGGCGCTGCAAAGTATCTGGCCGAAACGCGCAATTTCGACGGGCGCGTCGCGGTGATCTTCCAGCCGGCTGAAGAGGGTGGCGGCGGCGGCAAGGTGATGATCGAGGACGGGCTGATCGAAAAATTCGACATTGCCGAAGTCTATGGCATGCACAATTGGCCGGGCATGCCGGTCGGCCACTTTGGCATTCGTGCCGGCGGCATCATGGCCGCGACCGATCGTTTCTATATCACCATTACCGGCCAGGGCGGGCATGCGGCACGGCCGCAACAGACGATCGATCCGATCATCGTCGCGGCGCAGATGGTGACGGCGCTGCAGACGATCGTTTCGCGCAATCTCGATCCGCTCGACAATGCCGTCTTGAGCGTGACGATGATCGAGGCCGGCGAAGCCGACAATGTGATCTCCCAGTCCGCCAAGATCACCGGTACAGTGCGCACCCTCGATGGCGCGGTGCAGGACTTTATCGAGGCCCGGCTCAATGAGATCGTCCCGCAATTTGCGCTGAGCTTTGGGGCGACGGCGGAAATCCGCTATGCGCGCGGCTATCCGGTGACGGTGAATTCCGAGCGTGAGGCGCGTTTTGCGGCCGACGTCGCGGCGGAAATTTCGGGCGAAGAGCGCGTGGATCGCGACGTTGCGCCGTCGATGGGCGGGGAGGATTTTTCCTTCATACTCAACGAGCGACCGGGGGCTTACATTTTCGTCTGGAACGGTGATTCTTCGGAATTGCATACGGATACGTATGATTTCAATGACGAGGCTATTCCGGTGGGGACGAGCTATTGGGTGAGGCTGGCGGAGCGGGCGCTGAAGGCGTGAGGTCAAGCCGCCTCACTTCCACCGCATGTCATCCTCGGCGAAAGCCTGGATCCATCCTGAGATTTGGAGATGGGCCCTGGGTCAAGCCTGGGGTGACAATCGAGTTTTTGAGACTTTTATTTAAAGCTCGGTTGGCTCACGAGACAGCGGAACGAGGAACTCACCCTCAAAGCGCCAGAATAAAAAGCCACCCCGAAATCGTCAGCGCCGACAGCACCGTTGCGATCAGGATCGTATTCGTCGCAACGCTCACGCCGCGATCGTAGTAGGTCGCGAAAATATAGATGTTCACCCCTGCGGGCATGGCCGACAGCAGAATACCGTAGCGGGCGATGTCCATGGGAACATGGAGCACCCAGATCATCAGCGCATAAGCGATGGCGGGGTGGACGATGAGCTTAATGAGCGAGGCGACAAGCGCCTGCTTCCAGTTTTCCGAAAGTTTGAATTCAACGAGCGCCCCGCCAATGCCGAAGAGGGCGGCGGGGACGACGGCTTGGCTCATCATGACAAAGAAGGCTTCAGCCGGTTCGATCAGTTTGACTTCAAGCACTGAACCGATGATGCCCGCGGCAATGCCCCAGATCAGCGGATTGGAGACGACGCGACGCATGGCGACGAGGAGCGTCTTGCCGAGCGACTGGCCATCGCGCTTGACCAGTTCCATCGTCACCATGCCAAGCGTCAAGAGGATCGCGCCGTGAAGGCCGATGATCGAGAGCGTCACCGGCAGTGCATCGCTGCCATAGGCACGGGTGATGATCGGCAGGCCGACGAGCACTGTGTTGGTGAAGGTGCCCGAAAAACCGACCGCAACGCTTTCGCCGGGGCGATTGTTGAACGCGCGGCGGGCAATGAGGATGCCGAGGCCGAAGCAGACAAAGGCACCGAGGTAGAATGGGCCGATGATCGAAAGATTGAAGGCGGAGCGGAAGTCGCTGGTCGAAATCGAGTGGTAGAGCAGGCAGGGCGTCGCAAAATTGTTCACGAAAGCGATCAGGCTTTTGACGCCTTCGGCCGGATAAAGCCGGCGGAGCACCGCAACATAGCCTAGGGCCATGAGCGCAAAGATGGGCAGGATGACGAAGACGATGTCGAGCATGAAAGTGGCCTGTCCTGGCCCAGAAACTGAGCGAGCCCTACGCCGCCCAGCTCAGGCGGTCAACCGCGAACTTGTATGGAAGTTTTGCGGATTAAAGCGAACCAATTTCGGTTTTAAAACGAAAGCAAACGCATTATATACGAAACACATAATTGGAGATTGGCCATGAGTGATGCGGTGCTGGATCTGTTCGTCATCGGCGGCGGCGTCAATGGGGCAAGCGTAGCGCGCGATGCAGTCGGGCGCGGCTATACCGTTGGCCTTGCGGAGATGAACGACTTTGCCTCCGGCACGAGTTCGGCCGCGACAAAGCTTATTCACGGCGGATTGCGTTATCTCGAGCATTATGAATTCCGGCTTGTGCATGAAGCGCTGGCCGAGCGCGAAATTCTCTGGGCCGCAGCGCCGCACATCATCTGGCCGCTGCGCTTTGTCTTGCCGCATCACAAGGGCCTGCGCCCCGCTTTCGTGCTGCGCACAGGCCTTGCGATGTATGACTATATGGGCGGGCGCAAGCTCTTGCCGCCGACCAAGACGCTCGACCTGACTAGAGACGCGACGGGCAAGCCCCTAAAACCCGGCTATCGCCTCGGCTTTGAATATTCCGACTGCTGGGTCGACGATGCGCGCTTCGTAGTGCTCAATGTCCGCGACGCTGCCGATCGCGGCGCAAAGGTTTACGCGCGCACCAAGGTGACGAGCGCGCGGCGCGAGGATGGCGCCTGGACCATCGTGCTCGATGGCGAGGATGGCATGCAGACCGTGCGCGCGAAAATGATCGTCAATGCCGCAGGTCCCTGGGTCGATAGCGTGATCAATGGGGTGATGGGCAAGAACGGCGCACACAATGTGCGGCTGGTTCAGGGCAGCCATATCGTTGTCAAAAAACTCTATGACCACGACCGTTGCTATATTTTCCAGAATGGCGACGGGCGCATCATCTTCGCCATTCCCTATGA
>CAJYKO010000025.1 GCA_913775215.1 uncultured Devosia sp.
ATGACGGCCCACTGGGGCATTGAGGATCCTGCCGCCGTCAACGGACCGGAGTTCAAGCAACGCGCCGCCTTCGATGATGCGCTCCGTTACCTACGCAGTCGCATTGGTGCTTTCATCAACCTGCCGATTGCGAGCATCGACCGCATGGCGCTTAACTCCAAGCTCGAAGGTATTGGCGAGATGGACGGGACGACCACCAAGTCGTCCCAGGTCGCCTGAGCGGCGCTGAGCTTACCAGCAAATCGGATTTACCAATGACCGTCACTGCGGCGCCGGCGCGCCTGTCTTTCCTCGACCGCTATCTTACCGTCTGGATCTTCGCCGCCATGGCCATCGGGGTCATCTTGGGCTCACTGATCTCTGGCTTGCCAGAAGCGTTGAACTCTATGTCGGTGGGCTCGACAAACATCCCGATCGCCATTGGGCTGATCCTGATGATGTATCCGCCGCTCGCCAAGGTGAAGTACGAGGCCTTACATGAGGTCTTCGCCGACAAGCGAGTGCTGGCACTTTCGCTGGTCCAGAACTGGATCATCGGCCCGGTGCTGATGTTCCTGCTGGCGGTCGTTTTCCTGCGGGACTCCCCAGAATACATGACGGGCTTGATCCTGATCGGTCTGGCACGATGCATCGCCATGGTGCTGGTCTGGAACAAGCTCGCCGGCGGATCAAACCAGTACGTCGCCGGGCTCGTCGCCTTCAACTCGATCTTCCAGATCCTGTTCTTCTCCACCTATGCCTGGCTGTTCCTGACAGTGTTGCCACCCGTGTTCGGGCTTGAAGGCAGCGTCATTGACGTCGGCTTTTGGACCATCACGGAAGCGGTGCTGATCTATCTCGGGATCCCTTTTCTCGCCGGGTTTCTGACAAGGTTCTTCCTGATCCGAGCCAAGGGCAAAGATTGGTACGAACAGGTCTTCCTGCCAAAGATCAGTCCGATCACCCTCCTGGCGCTGCTCTTCACCATCCTCGCTATGTTCAGCCTCAAGGGCGGAGACGTGGTGCGGCTGCCATTTGATGCGCTGCTTATCGCTATTCCGCTCACCATCTACTTCCTGATCCAGTTCACCGTGAGTTTCTTCATGGGCAAGTGGATCGCCAAGGACTATCCCCGGTCGACGGCGATCGCCTTCACGGCTGCCGGCAACAACTTCGAGCTGGCCATCGTCGTTGCGATTGCCGCTTTTGGCCTGGCCTCGCCTGTTGCTTTCGCCGCCGTCATCGGGCCGCTCGTCGAAGTGCCTGTCCTGGTCGTCCTGGTGCACCTCGCCTTATTGCTGGGACGCCGACATTTTCCTGCCTCCGGTGCGGTCGCCAGCGACAGCCGGGCGTAGACCACCATCCCCTTTCTCAGGACACTGAAATGACGGTCACCATCTATCACAATCCAGACTGCGGCACGTCCCGCAACACGCTGGCGATGATCCGGCAATCCGGCGTCGAGCCTCAAGTCGTCGAGTACCTCAAGACTTCGCCCAGTCGGCAGCGGATCATGGAGCTGGTCAGCGCTGCCGGCATGTGCTTGCGGGATGCAATCCGAACGAAGGACACACCGTTCGACGTGCTCGGTCTTGCCGATCCCGCCAAGAGCGATGACGATCTGCTCGACGCCATCGAGGCACATCCAATCCTACTCAATCGCCCCTTTGTTGAAACTCCGGTTGGAGCGCGCCTCTGCCGCCCCTCCGAGGTCGTGCTCGACATTCTCGAGAACCCCAACATCGGGCCGTTCACCAAGGAAGACGGCGAAGTTATTATCGACAAAGAAGGGAAGCGGCTTGTCTGATTTGCCCAATGTCGTGTCTGACGCCTTCCAGGTACCAGACTTTTCTCGACTGACCGCTCCAGTACTCGACCATAAGCCCCGCATCCTGATGCTCTACGGGTCTCTCCGGGAGCGGTCCTACAGCCGCTTCCTGACACTTGAGGCGCAGCGGCTGCTCGAAGCATTTGGGGCCGAGGTCCGCATCTTCCATGCCAATGGGCTACCGTTGCCCAATGACGCCCCCGACACTCACCCCAAGGTGCAGGAGTTACGTGAGGCCATGTTGTGGTCCGAGGGCCAAGTGTGGACCTCGCCGGAGCGGCATGGCGCAATGTCGGCAGTGATGAAATCGCAGGTCGATTGGATACCCCTGCCTGGCGGATCGATTCGACCGACCCAGGGTCGGACGTTGGCGCTTATGCAGGTCTCCGGGGGATCGCAGAGCTTTAATGCGCTTAACCAGATGCGTATCCTCGGACGCTGGATGAGGATGGTCACTATCCCAAACCAGTCTTCCGTGGCGAAGGCTTTTCAGGAGTTCGACGAGGCCGGTCGCATGAAACCGTCATCCTACTACGATAGGGTCGTCGACGTCTGCGAAGAGCTGGTCAAGTTCACGCTGATCAACCGCGGCGTCTCCCAATATCTCACTTCGCGTTACAGCGAGCGCAAGGAGTCCGCTGCCAAGCTCGAGGAGCGGGTCGGCCTTAAGTCGATCTAGAATATCATGGGCCATACCCACTCCAATGCCGGCGCGATCTGGGCTCTCGGTATTACGCAGATCATCGGGTACGGCACCCTGTACTACAGCTTCAGCATACTCGCCCCAAGCGTGGCGGGTGATTTGCAGGTGCCCGTGGAGTGGATTTACGGTTGCATCTCGCTTGCACTGCTCGCCGGCGGGCTTGTCTCGCCATGGGCCGGCGGCCTGTCGGATAGGGTTGGTGCTGGGAAAGTGATGTCGATTGGTTCCATCGGCGCTGCCGCATCGCTCCTGGCATGCGGGTTGGCATGGAACGCGATTGCATTTCTTGCTGCGGTGATCTTGGTCGAGTTGGCGTCGGCCTTTGTGCTCTATTCGACGGCATTTGCCTTCCTGGCCCAAACGACTGGCGCCAGGGCGCAGCGCAACATCACATACCTGACTCTCATCGCTGGATTTGCCTCGTCGATCTTCTGGCCGCTGACCAGCTGGCTGCTGCAGTCTATGGACTGGCACCAAATTTACTTCCTCTTCGCCGGTTTGAACCTTGCTGTTTGTCTCCCGCTGCACCTCTGGTTGTCCCGGTTCGCACAGATCGCTACAGCGCGCCCGCACGAAATTGGCTCAGAGCCTCCGGCGATGCCGGTTGAGAATGGGCACCTCGTCTTTGTCTTGATTGTCCTGGGGTTCTCTTTGGCCGGCTTTGTATCGGCAGCGACGCTGTTCCATATGGTGCCACTGCTCGGCGTGCTTGGCATAGGTGTCGCCGGCGTGTGGGTCGCCTCGCTGCTTGGTCCTGCCCAGGTGGCAAGTCGCTTGATTAACATGGCCTTCGGCCAAGATCTCCCAGCGCCAATCTTGGCGGTACTCTCAGCGGTCACTATGCCACTGGCTCTGGGTACACTGGTTTTAACTGCACCCTCTACAACCGGCGCCATCGCGTTCGCTGCAATTTTCGGTCTCGGCAGCGGCCTCTTCAGCATCGTGTCTGGCACGCTGCCATTGGCGATTTTCGGCAAGGCTGGTTTCGGAAAGCGATTAGGGTGGATCGGAATGGGAAGGCTCGGACTGTCCGCACTGGCGCCGTTCGCCGTCTCGGTCGCCCTCGCCACGATCGGACCGAAGCCATCCTTGTGGGTACTGGCAGGTGCTGGCGTTTGCTGCATTGCAGTGTTCACAGAGGTCTGGCGCCGATGTCGTTCCTCAATATCAGCGAGGCCAGCTCGTTAGGATCGGAC
>CAJYKO010000026.1 GCA_913775215.1 uncultured Devosia sp.
GGCCAATGCCGCCAGTCGTGAAGACATAGGTGTAGCGCTGGCGGAGCGCATTGACGGCTTCGACGATGGATTCTTCGACGTCGCTCACGACCCGGACTTCGGTGAGATCGATGCCGAGATCGGTGCAGAAATCGGCGACGGCGCCGATATTCACGTCCTTGGTGCGGCCGGAGAGAATTTCGTCGCCGATGACGAGGAGACCGGCGGTGACGCGCGTTTGGCTGGACATGATGGGACCCGCTTTGATGGAGCCACGAGAAATGCCCCTGCCCCACGCTGGCGTCAAGCCGAGAAGCCCTTTCCATCGCGGCAGCAACTGACTAGGTTCGGCATGTTTCTGGAGTCATGCATGGTTACCTACGTCGAAGCTACAGCCAAATCCCGTCGCACCCCCGGCGTCATTCCGATCCACGGGACGGAAGGCTTCGAAGGCATGCGCAAGGCTGGTGCACTGACGGCGCAGGCTCTCGATATTCTGGCTGAGTATGTGGAGCCAGGCGTGCCGACGGCGAAGCTGGACCAAATCGCTTATGAATTCGGACGCGATCATGGTGCGGTGCCTGCAACGCTCTTTTACAAGGGCTATCGGCATTCGGTCTGCACCTCGATCAATCATGTCGTGTGTCACGGTATTCCTGACGAGCGCGGCATGCGTGAGGGCGACATCGTCAATATCGACCTGACCTTCATCGTCGATGGTTGGTATGGCGATTCGAGCAGAATGTACCCGGTGGGTGAAATCTCGCGAAAGGCCGAGCGGCTGATCGAGGTAACTTATGCCAGCCTTGAAGCGGGCCTCGCAGCGGCAAAGCCTGGGAACACGACGGGCGATATTGGCGCGGCCATCCAGGCAGTGGCCGAAGGCGAACGCATGAGTGTGGTGCGCGATTTTGTTGGCCATGGCGTGGGCCGATTGTTCCACGACGAGCCGAATATCCTCCACTTCGGGACACCGGGGACCGGTGTGCCGATCAAGCCAGGTATGATTTTTACGATCGAACCGATGATCAATCTCGGCAAGCCACACGTCAAAATCCTCTCCGATGGCTGGACGGCTGTGACTCGCGACCGGACGCTGTCGGCGCAGTGCGAGCACTCGATCGGCATCACAGAAACCGGTAACGAGGTGTTTACGCTTTCGCCCGGTGGTCTCTTCAATCCACTCGCAGCACGGAAGTAGCATTGAGCGACAAACCCAAGACCAAAGCAGGTGGAATGGCGGAAGCGCCGATGAGACCGCATTATCTTGGGCATCGCGAGCGGGCGCGGGAACGGTTCAATGCCGTGGGCGGAGATGCGCTTGCGGACTATGAACTGCTCGAACTGCTGCTGCACATCATCTTGCCGCAGCGGGACACGAAGGCGCTGGCCAAGGACCTTCTGGCCCGCTTCGGCTCAATGTCGGAAGTCCTTGGCGCCGCCCCCGCCCGGCTTGCCGAGACCAAGGGGCTCGGTGAAACCTCGATCACTCACCTCAAAGTCGTGCGGGCGGTAGCGCAACGGTATGGGCGAGATCAGATCGACGTCGAAAAGCCGATCTTGTCATCATGGACGCAGTTGATCGACTACTGCCGCAGCGCCATGGCCTACGAGAATATCGAACAATTCCGCATTCTCTTCCTCGACAAGAAGAACCGGCTGATTGCCGACGAAGTCCAACAGGTCGGGACAGTCGACCATACGCCGGTCTATCCGCGCGAAGTCATCAAGCGGACGCTGGAATTATCCGCTTCCGCACTGATCCTTGTGCACAATCATCCGTCGGGCGACCCATCGCCTTCGCCCGCCGACGTCAAGATGACCCGCGAAATCGGCGAGATCGCCCGGCAGATGGGCATTACCCTCCACGACCACATCATCATCGGTCGATCGGGTCATGCCTCCTTGCGGGGGCTGAAACTACTCTGAAGGCTGGGACGCCTGGGCCTTCTTGCCGAAGAGGCGATCGCGGGTCTGATGCGCGGCGCGGATGGCGCTTTTGATGCGGGGATTGGCCTTGGCCTGGGCACGGGCTTTCTGGAATTGCTGGTGGAGCCCGACGGACAGGCGTCCTTTCCAGGTGCGGCCCACATAGTGCTGGCGGATCGGGATCTGAACATTGCACCAGTGGCGCTTCTCGTCGGTGAAGCCCGAGCCCATGTCGAACATGGTGAAGCCGCCATCGAACACTGACTGCATGACCCGCAGAAGACATTGCTTGCCCGGCGAACCGTTCTGGATCGCGGGATTATCGCTCATAGACGAGATCAGGCAGAACATGCGGGTGCCATGGACGATATTGTAGCGCACCGCAACGATATCGCTATTGAGGCGAAGGACGTGCAGGCGGACATCGAGGCCGGAGCCGGGCTGCATGGCTTTGTGGTAGAACTCTATAAGATTGTCGCAGACGAACGTGTCGCGAATGCCCTGCGCCTTGAAGCGGGCGGAGCGCTGGCGAAACATGACGTCGATAGCTGTTTTGCCTGCCACGGGATCGGTGACGAGCTCGAAAGCGACATCGCCGAGCGCGGCGAGGCGATCGCCCTGCTGGCGATCATGCTTGCGACGGCTGCGGCTGCGCTGAATCTGGTCGCACTGTTCCCAAGACGAAAATTCGGCGCGGTAAAGCGTTTCGACAGTAAGCGCACTGCCAAGTTCGTCGAACAGCCCGCCGAAGCCGGTGATTTCGGATGGGATAGCCCGGAGGTAAACTGCGTCGGCATCGGGGAGTTCAGCAATCATCGACTGCCAAAGTTGCAGCCGGCCGGCGGCGCCGAGTTGCGTGAGTTTTTCGTAGTCGGAGATCGGTGCATAGCAACCGACCTGGGACCTTGGAAACCAGGTATAGACCGTTACGCCGAGTTGCCGACGGCGATGCAGCGGCATCAGGGCGACCGGCGCGCCTTCGAATTCGCCGATGATAAAGGCCTGATCTTTCTGGGCAATGCCGCGATCAGCGATCCAGAGCTTGATAAAATCAAAGCTTTGCCCAGGTGACTCTACGCAGCTGGCGGTCAGCGAGCGCCAGATCGCTTCGACTTCATCGATAGTGCGGGTGAACCGCGCACTGACGCTCACACCAAGCCGCGGCGCTTCGGCCCGCGGCTCTCGTGCATCGCCTTCGACAGCAAGTGCACGCAGTAATGGTTGGCTGTTGATGTGTGCCGTACCCATATTCCCCGCCCCAATAGCCCCGCAAGCATTGCGGCACGCGCGTAAACCGGGGCTGAAGATCACTCAGAAATTGTTCTCGTACTTTCAGAAAATTTGAAAGGGTTAAAAAAGTACTGCCTAGCCGAAGGTCGACAGCACCGGAAAAGTTTCGAGGAACCAGAACGAGATACGGGTGAAATTGCCAGTGAGAAACAGCACGCCCGTAACAACCAGCAAGCCGCCCATAACTTTCTCGACGGTGTGAAGATGGCGCTTGAAAGAGTGGAAGAAAGTCAGGAACGGTCCGATGGCGATGCCAGCGAGGAAAAAGGGAATGCCGAGGCCGAGTGAATAGAGCCCGAGGAGCGAGGCGCCCTCCCAGGCCGTTTCGCGGCTGGCGGCAACCGACAGTATGGCCGCAAGAACAGGGCCTATGCAGGGCGTCCAGCCGATGGCAAAGGCCAGACCGAGCAAGAACCCGCCGCCCGGACCTGAGGCAACGCCAGGGCCATTATGGCGGAGCTGACGATCGAGAAAGCCGAGGCGATAGACACCGAGGAAGTGGAGCCCCATGGCGATGATAACGACGCCGGCAACGGGCGTGAGGATGGGCAGGAGCTGCCTAAAAACCTGCCCAAACGCAGTTGCGGTCGCCCCGAGAGTGACGAAAACAACGGAGAAGCCGAGAATAAAGAATAGAGAGGTGATCGCGACCTTGGCAGTCAGCTTCCCGGCGCCAGTATCCGCTTCCGCCCGTAGCTGATCGAAGCTCGCGCCGCTCATATAGGTCAGGTATGGTGGGACCAGCGGCAACACGCAGGGGCTGAGAAAGCTCAATATGCCCGCGCCGATGACCAGAGGCAGGGAAAATTCCAAGGTGACGCTCCTCGTTCGCGTCCTTCTCTAGCGCCGCAGCGGCATAAAGCAATCTGCCTTACCGTCGCATCGCGCCGATGTGAGGATTAGTGACCAGACAGCATCTTGGAAATGCGGAGCGCATATCGATCCGTCAT
>CAJYKO010000027.1 GCA_913775215.1 uncultured Devosia sp.
CGCATCGTTTCGGGCCTCAAGGCCGAAGGGAAGGTGGTTGCCAAGGTTGGTGATGGGATCAATGACGCCCCGGCGCTTGCCGCTGCCGATATAGGTATTGCCATGGGCGGCGGGACCGATGTGGCGCTCGAAACGGCCGATGCGGCGGTGCTGCATGGGCGGGTGATCGATGTCGCCAACCTGAGCCGGATCTCACGGGCGACGATGGCCAATATCGGCCAAAATATCACCATCGCCTTGGGACTGAAGGCGGTGTTTCTGGTGACGACGATTATCGGCGTCACCGGGCTTTGGCCGGCGATTTTGGCGGATACCGGCGCGACGCTGCTGGTGACGGCGAACGCCTTGCGGCTTTTGGCTTGGAAGGGCGAGCGGGGTTAGGTCGGAACCCCCACCTGGCCTCCCCTCGTATAGGGAGGGATCTGCCGGTGGATCACAGCCATCGAGCCAAAATCTATAGGTTCCTCCCCCTACCAGGGGGAGGTTAGGTGGGGGTGCTTAACCTGCCCGATAAGTCACCTTGCCTTCACCAGCCGGTGCTTCGACCAGTGCGTAGCCATTCGGCCCCAGTGTCAGGGCCTTATCATCGAGCACAGCATTGTGGCTCACCGACTCAAGTTCAACCGCCGTGCCAGCCATGGTGACAACCCGCTCTTCGGCCGAAAGATTGAACACGCAGACGATGTCCTTGTTGCCGGCCGAGCGCCGGTAGGCGAGGATGGGTTCGTCGGTCTCGAAAAACTCGATCGAACCGGTGAGGAGCGCCGGCTGACCTTTGCGCCAGGCGATGATCTGGCGGAAGAAGTTGAGCGTCGAGTCTGGGTCGGCATTCTGTTTATCGACCGCAAGATCGAGATGGGCGGGTTTCACGGGCAGCCAGGGATGGCCGGTGGTGAAGCCGGCATGGGGCAGGTTGATCTGCCACGGCATGGGCGTACGGCAGCCGTCGCGGCCCTTGTCTTCGGGCCAGAAGCGCTTGCCGCGCGGGTCGGTCAGCTCTTCATACATGATGTCGGCTTCGGGCAGGCCCAGCTCTTCGCCTTGATAAAGACCCACCGAACCCTTGACAGTCATGACCAGTGCCGCGGCCTGACGCGCGAGATCGGCGCGATTGGCGCTGAAGGGCGCCCAGCGCGTCATCGGGCGGATGACGTCGTGGTTGGAAAAGCTCCAGCACGGCCAGCCGGTTTCGTCGCCGGCAAAGAAGCGTTCGATCTTGGAGCGGAAATGCTCAGCGCTGAATTTTGGTCCGAGGAAGTCGAAGGAATAGCACATGTGCAGCATTTCGGGGCCGGATGTGTACTGCTTCATCAGTTCGAGGCCGCGCTCATCGTCGCCCACTTCGCCGACAGTCGTCGCGCCCGGATATTCGTCGAGCAGTTTGCGCACGCGCTTGAGCCAGTTGACGTTTTCCGGCTGGCTCTTGGAAAACTGGTGGCTCTGCATGTCATAGGGGTTCACCGCCGGCTTGCCATTGAGCGACTTGAGCGGCGGATTGGCGCGCAGTTGCGCGTCGTGGAAATAGTAATTGACCGTATCGAGGCGGAAACCGTCGAGGCCGCGATCGAGCCAGAAACGCATCACGTCGAGCACGGCGTCCTGCACCGCAGGGTTGTGATAGTTGAGGTCGGGCTGTGAGGTCAGGAAGTTGTGGAGGTAATACTGCTTGCGCGCGGTGTGCCATTCCCAGGCCGAGCCGCCGAAGACCGAGAGCCAGTTGTTGGGCGGCGAGCCATCGGGCTTGGCATCGGCCCAGACATACCAGTCAGCGCGGGCATTTTCGCGCGAGAAGCAGGATTCCTGGAACCAAGGATGCTGATCCGAGGTGTGGCTGACCACCTGGTCCATAATGACCTTGAGACCAAGGCTATGCGCCCGATCGATCAGGAGGTCGAAATCCTGCAAGGAGCCGAACAGAGGATCGACCTGCATATAGTCCGAGACGTCATAGCCCATATCGGCCTGGGGCGATTGGTTGATGGGCGAGAGCCAGATGCAATCGACGCCAAGGCTGGCGATATGGTCGAGCCGGCTGATGATCCCCGACAAATCGCCGATGCCATCGCCATTGCTGTCCTGAAACGAACGCGGATAGACCTGATAGATCACTCCGCCGCGCCACCATTCCGTCATTGTAAAAGCTCCATGTCGGCCTGAGGCCAAATCACCCGAAGGCTAGCGGGTTCGAGTGACGCTGTTAATGGTGCTCTGTGCGACTACGCTGAAATTCTGGACAGAACCGAAATGATCATCACCACCGGATTGCTGATCGACCATGACGAGGTGATGAGCGCGCTGGTCGATCTCTTTGAGAGCGAGTGGGCCGATTGGTATAATCCGCGCGGTGCGTCGGCGCGGGCCGATCTGACGGAGCGGCTGGAGCGCAATCGTTTGCCGCTTGGGATCGTGGCATTTGCCGACGGGCACTTGGTCGGGACCTGTGCGCTGACAGCTATGTCGGGCGGGCTGACGGAGCGGTCGCCATGGCTCAGCGGGCTTCTGGTCGAGCCTGCCTTGCGGCGGCATGGCGTCGGATTGGCCTTGCTGGAGCGCGCCAAGGTTGAGGCACGTCGGCTTGGATTTTCAAGGCTTCATGCTCTGGCTGCGGAGGCGCGAGGGCTATTCGAGCGGGCAGGGTGGCGGTTGGCCGAGAATGTCGAAGTCGGCGGGAAGCTGCACGGCACTTATGTGGCGGCGGGGTAGTCCCCCGCTTCCGCAAGAAGCGAGGGGAGACAGCGCCTGAGACGAAATCACACCACTGCCGAAATCAGCGGGTCGCCGGCAAAGTGCCGTTCGAGATTGGCGACGAGCAGCGCACCCATGGCGTCGCGCGTCTGGTTGGTGGCGCTGCCCTGGTGCGGAGAGAGCACAACGTTTTCGAGGCCAAGCAAGGCCTCGGGCACCTTTGGCTCACCGACGAAGACGTCAAGCGCCGCGCCGCCGAGGCCACCGGTTTGCAGCAGTTCGACCATGGCCGGTTCGTCGATCAGCGTGCCGCGGGCAACGTTGACCAGCATGCCCTTGGGTCCGAGCGCTTCGAGGACCTGTCGCGAGACGATGCCTTCAGTGTTCTTGCCGCCGGGGGCGATTACGACGAGCCAGTCGCTATCGCGGGCCATTTCTTCGAGATCGTCGTAATAGATGTGTGGCACACCGCCCTGCTGCTTGCGGCCATAATAGACGACGCGCATCTTCATCGCCTGGGCGCGTGTGGCGATTTCCTTGCCAATGCGGCCGAGGCCCAAAATGCCGACGGTTTTGCCAGTCAGTTCGGAGAAAAGACCCATATTGCCGTTCGGCCATTTGCCGCTGCGCACGAACTGGTCGCCCTGCGGAATGCGGCGCGCGAGCGCGATCATGAGGCCGATGGTCAGCTCGGCGACGGCGTCGTTGAGCACGTCGGGCGTATTGGTGACGCGGACATTTCTCGCCTTGGCGGTGGCGGTGTCGATATTGTCGTAGCCGACGCCGAAGCTGGCGATGATTTCGAGATTGGGCAGCTGTTCCATCAGCCGCTTCTGGACACCGGAGCCGGCATGGGCGCGGATGCGCGCTCCGTTCTCCTTGAGCCAAGCGTCCTTATCGGCGACTTCATGGAGCTTGTGGACGGTGTAGCGTTCGGCCAGGGCCTTTTCGCAAGAGGCAAGCAAAGGCCCGGTCTGCAGAATCTCGATGGTCATGAAAATATCCTCTCTTGCCAGGAGACTAACGGCTCAGCCGCGAGAGGCAAGGCGGGAGGCGGCTAAATCGGCCGCGCGCATCAGAGCATTTCGCCGCGCAGTTTTGCAAGCCAGTCCTGCACCAAAAAGCGGCATCTTCACCGGATGACCGTCTGGACGGCAGGCAACAATCGTGTAGCAATAGTTGGTGCGATAAGAATGCCGTATCAAACTTGCGAAGTATAATGGGCGAAACGACGCCGTTCGACGAAATGTACAATCCGGATGGAAGCGTCCGGGAACCTTATCGAGCCCTCAGCGAATGGCTCGCCGAACAGCCCGACAAGGGCCTGGCGCTGATGCAGACGGATGCGGAGGCGATCTTCCGCAAGCTCGGCATCACCTTTGCCGTTTATGGCTCGGAGGAGGGGACAGAGAAGGTCATTCCCTTCGATGTCATCCCGCGCATCATCGCCGCCAATGAATGGCGCAAGCTCAGCAAGGGCATTGAGCAGCGCGTCAAGGCGCTCAATGCTTTTCTCTATGACGTCTATCACCGTCAGGAGATTCTGAAGGCTGGGCGCATCCCGGAAAAGCTCATCCTCAACAACGCGGCCTTTTGCCCGCAGATGATGGGGCTCGAGCCGGCGCGCGGAGTTTATGCCCATATTATCGGCGTCGATATCGTCCGCGTCGGCCCCGACGAATTCTACGTGCTCGAGGATAATCTGCGTACGCCCTCGGGCGTGTCCTATATGCTGGAGGACCGTGAAGCGATGATGATGCTGGCGCCGGACCTTTTCCAGCGCTCCAAGGTCGCGCCGGTCGAAACCTATCCCGAGAACCTCCGCCGCACTTTGCAGAGCGTTGCGCCGGAAGGAGCGGGAAGCAATCCGGTGATCGCGGTTCTAACCCCCGGCATCTACAATTCCACTTAT
>CAJYKO010000028.1 GCA_913775215.1 uncultured Devosia sp.
GTCGTTTTCGGCTCAAGCAATCTCGATCAGGTCGGCACCGTCTCGCGGCTTCCAAAGCCCGGCGAAACCGTCGCCGGCGGAACCTTTTCCATGGCACCCGGCGGCAAGGGCGCCAACCAGGCGCTGGCGGCGCGTCGGGCCGGAGCCGAGGTGCGGCATGTGTCCGCGGTTGGCAATGATGCCTTTGCCGATCTGGCGCTCGAACTGCTCGAAAAAGGCGGCGTGGACCTCAGCCAGGTCCAAAAGGCCGATGCTGTCACCGGGATCGCCATGATTTTTGTCGATGCCGAAGGCGAGAATGTCATTGCGGTGCTGCCCGGCGCCAATGCGACTGTCAGCGCGGCCCAGGCTGAAACGACGCTTGCCGGATTGACGGCCAAGGACACGATCCTCGTGCAGCAGGAAATCCCGCAGGAGGGTACTCGCAAGGCGCTGGAGATCGCGCGTGAAAAGGGCGCGCGGTCGGTGATCAACACTGCCCCATTCCTCAGCGACACGCCGGACCTCGCGGCTTTGGCGGATATAGTCGTCGCCAACGAGACCGAGTTCGCCTTGCTGTCCGGCCGACCGATAGAAGAACTCGAAGCAGCCATGGACGATTGGGTCAAAAGGACCGGTCGCACCGTGGTTGTCACCCTCGGCCCTGACGGCGCCCGCGCCGCCTCAACCGAGGGCAAATTCGCCGTGCCGGCCCATAAGGTGACGCCCGTCGATACAGTCGGCGCAGGCGACACCTTTTGCGGTTATCTTGCCGCCAGCCTCGATGCTGGGATGGGGCTTGAACAGGCGATGCGGCGGGCTGCGGTCGCAGGGAGTCTTGCGTGCCTCAATCCAGGTGCGCAGCCGGCAATCCCACTGTCGAAAGATGTCGACGCGCTGGTTTAAGGGTAGGCCAACCCAGCACGCTTTGCTCGTCACCACCGGGCTTGTCCCGGTGGTTCATACGTAGGCAAGATGGACTGCTGCGACCAGCCCGGCAATGACGGCGACTGAGAAAAAGTCCTAATTAAAAACCCGCCGCGGCTTGAACTGGCCAAACTCAACTGATCCCGTGGCCAAAACCTTGCCCTTGAAACTGACCCAGCATTCATCGAGCTGGGCCGGAGCCGCGGCGCCGGTGAGCAGGATGGCATTGCCATTGCCCACGGCACCGGCCTGGCCGGCGTCGAGCCGGATTTCGGGGAGGTCGGCGAGGCCGGCGGAGACCGGCGCAAGGAGCGCGTCGCGCGCGTCGCCAGCTTCAAGCGCCTCGAGTTCTTCGATCGTCACCGCGTCTTCGTCGGAAAACGGGCCGACAGCGGCACGGTGAAGGCTGCCCACATGGCCGCGCGTGCCCAGCGCCTCGGCAAGATCGCGGGCGATGGCACGGACATAGGTGCCCTTGCCGCAGGTGACTTCGAGCACGGATTCGTCGGGGCCGTGCGAAATCAATTCGAGCGCATCGATCTCGATGGGGCGCGGCGCCAGTTCAACGGTTTCGCCGGCGCGGGCCAGGTCATAGGCACGTTCGCCATCGATCTTGAGCGCCGAGTAGATCGGCGGGCGCTGCATTATCGTGCCGACAAAATTGGGCAGGAGTGCTTCAAGCGCGGCGCGTTCGGGGCGGACGTCCGATGTCGCGACCACATCGCCTTCCCGGTCGTCCGTTGTCGTGGCGCTGCCCCAGAGGACCGAAAAGCGATAGACCTTGGTTCCGTCCTGCACCTGAGGGACGGCCTTAGTCGCTTCGCCGAGCGCAATGGGCAGGATGCCGGTCGCCAGCGGATCAAGCGTGCCCGCATGGCCGGCCTTCATGGCAGAAAACAGCCAGCGCACCTTGCCCACAGCCTGGGTGGAGGTGAAATCATACGGCTTGTTCAGCACTACCCAGCCGGAAATGGCGCGTTTTTTTGATTTTTTCTGTTCGGTCACGCTTTAGTCTTCGTCGCTGCCGTCGTCTTCAAGATCGCGCTTCACCCGATCGGAGCGCAGAAGAGCATCGATGCGGCTGGCCTCTTCAAATGTCTCGTCGACATAGAAGCGGACGTCGGGGGCATATTTCATATTGATGCGCGGCGCGATGCGGCCACGGATGAATTTCTGGTGCCGGTTGAGGGCCGCGACGATCTCTTCGGCATGCTGGCCACCGAGCGGCATGACATAGGCATTGGCAATCTTGAGATCGGGCGTCATGCGCACTTCGGGCACGGTGACGACCGAGCCGACGAGCGCTTCGTCCTCGATTTCACCGCGCGCAAAAATATCCGCCAGAGCATGGCGCACCAGTTCGCCCACGCGCAGCATGCGCTGGCTCGGGCCGAGGGGCTTATTGTCTTTTTTCATGGGCAAGCGGCTTAGGCCCTTGAGGGCTTTCCGTCAATCCGCCTTGCTGAGCGCCACCTGCGCCTTGAGTTCGTTGGCGCGCGCCTGGACCACGTCGGTTGCGACCGGCCAGGTCTTGGGGTCGCCCGGGTTGAAAGCCTTGCCGCGCCATTCCTGATAGGTGATGGCAACACCGGTTTCGGTGCGATTGAAGCTTGCGACCATCACCTCGCCGAGGCCGGCAAAGGTGCGGTAGCGATCGAGATATCCGCCGCAGACAAAGCCGAGCGGCGCAAGATCATTGTCGTCCTTGTCCGGGCCAAGCTGGAAGAAGCCGGTCAGTTCCGGCTTGCAGCTATTGGCGTGCAACACCATGAGCGCGGCACGATAATCGGCGAGGGTCCGTTCGTTTTCGTCGCGGCTGATACGCGCGCCATAAAGCGTGGTCCAGAGCGCTTCGCTTTCGCCCTTGGGATAGATTTCAAGCAGCGCCTGGCCGTCATCAGCAACGAATGTGGTTTCCACCCGCGCTACGGCGTCGTCGGTGGTTTCGAGCCAATCGGGCAGCGGCAGATCGAGCTTGTGGCCCATGGCATCGAGCACCAGCTTGCCGCCATCCTCCACCAGCGGCGCCGGTGTGCGTAGCTGGGCCCAGGCTGGCGCAGTGGCTGCGGCCAGCGCAACAAGGGCAAGGCTCAAAATTCGCAATTGCGTCACGGGGCACTCCTTCGCCCAAAGACAGAAAGCCGTGCCGGCCAAGCCCCCTAGGCCGACAGGTTGCCGTGACGATTAGAAAGGAAGTCCTGCCGACGCAAGATCAAGGACGGGTCGTCTTGCCGATGGTGCGCCCGCTGGGGCGAAGGTGCAACACTTGGTAGCTGCAGCTATTTAGCGGCACGCGCCACCGGCCGATCCGGCAGGAGACGATGGGGCGGCTGGTGGCCGTCCATGAAGGTACGGATATTGACGATGACGGTCTCGCCCATCTCGACTCTGGCTTCGAGGGTTGCGGAAGCCATGTGGCCGGTCAATACGACGCGGTTGGCTTCGGCAAGGGCGAGGAGCCGCGGATTGATGCCATTGCGATTGTCGAAGACATCGAGGGCAGCGCCGGCGAGATGACCCGCTTCGATGCCGGCAACGAGCGCCGATTCATCGACGAGTTCCGGGCGGCTGACATTGAGGAGATACGCCCCAGGCTTGAGACGGCGGAGGCGCTCTGCGGACATGATATTGGTCGTGTCGCGCGTCAGCGGCGTGTGGAGCGAGACAATATCGACGGCTTCGAGCATGGCATCGAGTTCGGGCCAATAGGTCGCGCCCAGTGGCTCTTCGACGCCGGGCGGACGCCGATTGCGCGAGAAATAGTGGATATTGAGTCCGAAGGCCCGGGCGCGCTGGGCGACGGCTGTACCGATGCGGCCCATGCCGACAATCCCGAGTGATTTGCCGCGCAGGCGATGGCCCAGCATCGAGGTGGGTGACCAGCCAGCCCAGCGGCGATCATGGAGGAGCAAATTGGCGCCTTCGACGAGGCGCCGCGGCAGAGCCAGCATCAGCGCCATGGCCATGTCGGCCGTGTCTTCGGTCAAAACGCTCGGCGTATTGGTCACGGTGAGCCCCGCAGCCCAGGCCGCCTCAAGATCGATATTGTCGACCCCGTTGCCGAACTGGGCGATCAGCCGCACGCTTTGCGGCAGGCGCGCGATCAGATCGGCGTCGATCCGGTCGGTGATGGTGGAAACGAGGACATCCTTGCCCTCGAGCCCGATCAAGATGTCGTCAGAGGTCAGGGTCTGATCGGTCTCGTTGACGTCGGTTTCGAAGAGCGTCGCCATGCGCGCCTCGATGGTCTGCGGCAGGCGACGGGTGAGGAGAATCTTCGGTTTGCTCGATGTCATGCGCACCCTTGCGAGCCAGTCCCCGTCCAGGCCGCAGCCTATCCTTTATGGACCATTAAGGATCATGGCGTACTGATAGGGCAATTCCAATCCGTCTGCAAAGTCATGTTCATATCGCACGCCAGATCGGGCCGTGCCCGTCGCTTTTTCCTCCGTATTCTTGCCGTTTTGCCGCTGATCCTGGCGAGCGTTTTCATCCACGCGCCCATGGCCTTTGCCCAGGCCGAATCGGTTTCGGGACTTAAACTGCCCCGCTTCGTCACGACGCGATCCAACCCGATCAATGTCCGGGTCGGGCCAGGTACCAAATACGATATCGCCTGGAACTACACCGTGGCCGGTGTGCCGGTCGAAATCATTCAGGAATTCGACACCTGGCGCAAAATCCGCGACATGGACGGCACCGAAGGCTGGGTGCACCAGAGCCTGCTCGTCGGTTCGCGCGCCGGTTACGCGACCCCGCTCGCCGCCAATGGCGAAGTGGATATGTATGCCTCGCGCTCGACCGATGCCGGGCTCAGGGCACGGCTTTCGCCAGGTGTGCGCGTCAGTATTTCGGAATGCGACGGTGCCTGGTGCGAGGTTTCGGCCGGACAGCCAGGCGAGCGCGCCAATTTTTCTGGCTATGTCCGCCAGGAAGAAATCTGGGGCGTCTATCCCGACGAGGTCTTTGAATAACCGTCGAGCTCGGCCAGCGCGTCTTTAAGCTGGCGGGCGAGACGAACGTCCTTGTCCTGCTTGGGGCAGGTGGCGCAATAGGTGCCAGGCATGGCGAGATAATCGAGACAGCAGCCTTTTCGCGCGATGACCAGCGTTTGCCTTCCATCGGCAAGATCAAGCGTTTCGAGATCGCCCTGACCCGTAATGCCGAGCGCGGCCAGCCACAGATCGCAAAGCCGGCGCTGCTCGGCAATCGTGATCCCGGGCACATAATCGCGCAGGCGCACCATCAGCCCCAGCATGCGATCGGCCAGAAGCCGTAGCGCGGGCACGCGCTTGAGTTTTGTCACCTCGTTGATCTCGGCCAAAATGCCATCGGCCATGGCGCGGAGATCCTTGCCGGCTACGGCGATCAGTGCGTCCGTCGTGCCTTTGTGCTGCGGCCCCGGCGGCAGCCGGAACCCGTTAATGTCGATCCCCCGGCGCTCCTGGCTCATCGTGTCGAGCCGCGGCAGCGCTCCGTGGACGTGGACGGCGATCACGGCGAGGAAGGCCGGCTGCCAGATCAGATTGGTCCAGAGGCGCACAGCGTAGAATGGCTGGCCAGCCTCAGGATAGCTCGCTTCCAACTCGGCATAGAGCGCGCGGAGTAGCGTCTGGTTGTCGCCTCCCGGCGCGTGCCAGCCCGGCAGTGGACCGCCGGGAGAGCCCTTCATGAAGCCGGTGACGCGGGCCGCCGTTTCGAGAAGACGCGTCAGCGCGACATCGTCGCTATCGAGGGCAAAGAGGAAATTGCGCGCGGCCAAAAGCTGCTCCTGACTATCAGCTTTTCTATAATCCGTTCCCGAAGGGCCACGCAATTGCCCTATCAGGATCAGGGCGAGACCGGAGCGAGACCTTTACCGCGCGCACAGCTGCTCGGCCCAGCATGGACCGACCATGAACAGCATGGAGAGGATCATGGCGCGCCTCGCACACACTCTGCGGCGCGATACGCGCGGTGGAGCGGCCGTGGAGTTTGCGCTCCTCGCGCCGCTATATCTACTGATGCTGGCTGGGATGCTGGCCTATGGGCTTTATTTCGGCGCCTCGCATTCCCTGCAGCAATTGGCCGCCGACGCCGCGCGGATTTCGATCGGCGGGCTCGACAATGCCGAGCGCGACCGGCTCGTGCGGGACTATCTCGAAAAGAACAGCGACACCTACATGCTGATCGATGCCGCCCATCTTTCCTATGCGATCGGCGCCGATCCGCGCGACGGCACGCAATATCGCGTCACCATCCGCTATGACGCGACCGAACTGCCGATCTGGAATCTTTATCCGCCTCTGCCGCTGCCCAGCCGCTTTCTGAGCCAGGGCGCGACCATTCGGCAGGGCGGGTTATGAGCTTCTGGCGTGATGAGCGCGGCAATATGAGCATTCTCTTTGCTCTCGCGCTTTCGCTGGCTGGCGCGGTCGGGGCGATATCGATCGATTCTGCCGCCTTGTTTCGCGAGAGCCGGATGATGCAGGCGGCGGTCGACCTCGCGGCCATCACTGCGACGCGCGATCCCGACAATGCGGATAGTCTGGTTCGCGCCGTCATGCGGGATGCAGGGTTTGGCGGAGAAAATCTCACCATCGAAGTGGGACACTACGCGGCCAATCCCGCAAAGACGCCCGAAACACGGTTCGTGAAAGGAAGCGGGCCGGTCAATGCCGTGCGCGTCACCTATCGGCAGGCAGGGACGCTGTTTTTCGGCGCAAGTCTGATGGATCCGCCCGTCATCGCGGCGACCGGCACGGCGAGGGTCGAGCCGGAAGTCTCTTTTTCCGTCGGCTCGAGGCTCGTTAGCCTTCATGGCGGCCTCGCCAATGCGGTTCTTGGGACACTGCTCGGCACAACGGTCAATTTCAGCCTGGCCGATTATGCGACTCTCGCCGACGCGCGAGTCGAGACCATCGGTTTTCTGGATGGGCTGGCGGCGTCGCTCGGGATCACGGCGGGAACCTATGATGCGTTGCTGACCCATGACGTCCGCGCAGGACCATTGGCCGCGGCGTTGGCCAAGAGCGTGTCCGGACCGGCGCGGCTTGCGCTTGAAACACTGTCGCGGGCCGGCGCGGGCAGTCCGGTGCGGCTTGAAAAACTGTTGTCGCTCGGGCGCTATGGACGGATGAGCGTCAATGGTGGCGGCAAGGGGCTGGGCGCACAGATTTCGGCGCTTGAAATCCTATCGGCGGCAGCAGCTTTGGCCGATGGGCAAAGGCAGGTTTGGCTGGGACTCGGGGGCAGCATTCCAGGCGTTGCGGCTCTCTCGCTCGACCTGACAGTGGGCGAACCACCGGCCGGCGGCAGTTGGTTCGGCATTGGCCCCGCCGGCACCGCCTTGCGGACGGCGCAGATCCGGCTGCGGGTCGACGCGCAGATTGCCGGCAATCCGACGCTCCAGAACGCGATGATCCGCGTGCCGCTCTGGCTCGATCTCGCCTCGTCCGAAGCCAGGGTTGTTGGGGCCACCTGTCCCAATCGCGCCGAGCCCAATGGCACGGCGCAGATCGCCGTTTTGCCCGGTGTCGCGACGCTGGCCGTGGGAAAGCTGAGCAATGCGGAAATGCGCAATTTCGCGGCACCCTTACCGCTGGTGCCCGTGAAAATCCTCGATGCAACGCTGTTGCAGGTTTCCGCCTCCGGTCATCTCAGCGTGGCGCAGACTGCGGCTGTGCCCCTCTCTTTCAGTTCAACCGATATCGGACTACTGCGGTCCAAGACCGCAAGGGTCACAACCCCGATCACGTCCCTCACCCAAAGCCTCGTGTCGGGTCTCAATTTCGATATCTCGATCCTGGGTCTTGGCCTTGCCCTGCCCAGTGTCATCAACACGGCGCTCAAAACCGCAGTCGTACCGCTGGGACCGCCGCTCGACGCCATCCTCAATGGCGTGCTGACAACGCTCGGCCTCGGGATCGGCGAAGCCGATGTGCGCGTCTATGGCGTGCGCTGTGCGACGCCGGTATTGGTCGGCTAGGCCGGCACGTAGGTCAACCGAATGGCCTGCTCACCGATGCGCTCGTGCCCAATCAGTTTCAGAGACGGCCGCACACCCGCGAAATAGGGTGCACCTTCGCCCAGCACCACCGGATGCACGTAAAGCCGGTATTCGTCGATGAGCCCCCAATGGCTGAGAGACCCTGCGAGCTTTGGCCCCGATACCTCGACATCGCCGGAGAGCTCGGTCTTCAGATCTCTGATCCTCGTTTCAAAATCGGAGCCAATCAGCGTTGCATTCGGCCCCACAGCATCGAGCGTGGTCGAAGCCACATATTTCGCCCCGCGCCGCCAGACTTCGGCATATTCGCGCTCGGGATCGTCCCAGCCAGGCTGCTCATCATCCCAATAGCACATGATCTCGTACATGCGGCGGCCATAGATCGTGGCCGTCATTTGCGAGACATCCCTAATGAAGTGCTGGAATAGAGTGGGATCGGGCATGAACTTGTCATGATCGACATAGCCATCGAGCGACACATTGAGCGCATAAATGAACCTGGCCACAAACGTCTCCCCGTGGTTTTGCCACACCAACCATGGAGCGTTTTCCTGCATGCAGCAATCGGGCTTGACACAGTGACTTAGTGTGCTACAAATATAGCACACTACACAGGCACGACACATGGGTGATTTTAACACGAGCCAGCCGATCTTCGTGCAGATCCGGCAGCGGTTGATCGAGATGATCCTGCGCGGCGCGGTCAAGGCGGGCGATCCCCTGCCTTCGGTCCGCCAGATTGCTGCAGAGCTTTCGGTCAATCCGCTGACGGTCACCAAGGCCTTCGAAGCCTTGGTCGATATCGGCGTGGTCGAGAAACGAAGGGGTCTTGGAATGTTTGCAACACAAGGCGCACGCGAAACGCTGCTCGCCCATGAACGTCAAAAATTCCTCGCCGAGGATTGGCCGCGCATCGTTGCCCAGATCAAGGCGCTCGACCTCGACCCCAAGACGCTTTTTGCCGACACCGCCAAGGAGTCCCAGCCATGACCGACACACCTGTTCTCGCCGAGCCGGTCGTTTCCGCGCGCGGCCTCAAGAAAAAATTCGGCGGCAAGGAAATCCTGCACGGGCTCGATTTCGATATCCCTGCCGGCCGCATCTATGGCCTTGTCGGCCACAATGGCGCGGGCAAGACCACGACGCTCAACGCCATGCTGGGCCTGACGAGCTACGAAGGCACCATTCGCGTGCTGGGCGAAGACCCCTTTGCCCGCCGCGCCAAGCTAATGGAAAACGTCGCCTTCATTTCCGACGTCGCGAGCCTGCCGCGTTTTCTCCGGGTGCAGGAGCTCTTCGCGCTGCTCTCCAACATTCACCCCAATTTTTCGACCGACAAGGCGCGCGATTTCCTCACCGGCACGGATATCAAGCCGGAAATGAAGATCAAGACCCTATCCAAAGGCATGATGGCGCAGCTCCATCTTGCCGTCGTCATGGCGATCGATGCCAAGCTCCTCGTCCTCGACGAGCCGACGCTCGGGCTCGACATCACCTATCGCAAGCGCTTCTACAGGCGCCTTCTCGAAGACTACATGACCGAGGAGCGGACCCTGATCATCACCACCCATCAGGTGGACGAGATCGAGTTCATGCTGTCCGACATCATGTTCATTAGGGATGGCGACCTCATCCTTCATATGCAGATGGAAACGGTGAACGAGAAATTTGCCCAACTCGTCGCCAATGAGCCGGAAACTCAAACCGCAGCCCGCGCCTTGGGTCCGGTCTATGAAGAAACTCGCTTTGGGCAGACCGTCTTCATCTTCGATGGCGTCCCGCGCGAACAGCTCGAGCCGCTCGGTAAGATGTCGACCCCAACCCTGTCCGATCTTTTCGTTGCGCTGATGCAGCGCCCGACCGCCAATCCGGAGACTGCCCGATGAAGGCTTTTGCCGCACTCGTCCGCCGCGAGTTCATCGAACATCGTGGCGCCTTTCTGATCGGACCGCTGATTCTGGTTGCCGTCCTCTTCGGCGCGACCCTCCTGGCCTTCACGGTCGGGCGGATCGATGTCCGTTTTTCGGGCGCCATCTTCACGGTCGCACCGCTGCGCTTTTATGAGTTCGGCTTCTTTGCCTTCGGTGTTGCGTGGATGCTCTATCTCCTCGCAGTGCTGTTCTTTTATTGCGCCGATGGCTTTGCCGCCGACAAGCGCAACAATTCCATGCTCTTCTGGAAGTCGATGCCGGTCAGCGATTTCCGCATGCTGCTTTCTAAATTGGCTGCGGCGCTCACCATCCTGCCGGGCACGATCTACGCCATCGCGCTTCTCAGCGGGCTCCTCTTCTTCGCCGTGGCCTTTACCACCATGTCGATTAATGGCACGGCAAGCTTTGCCATGCTCGGCAGCGTCGCATCGATCTATCTGCAGGTGGCAGGGGCGCTGCTTCTGGCGCTGGTCGTCGGGCTTTTGTGGTACCTGCCTTATATGGGCCTTGTCGGAGCGCTGGCGACAGCGCTTGGCCGCTGGGCAATTCCAGTGTCACTGCTCCTCCCGAGCCTTATCGCTACGCTCGAATGGGTGACACTTGGCGGGCTTCATCCCTTCACGACCCGCACCTGGAATTATCTGAGCTATCGTTCGACATTTCCGCTCAGTGAGAACGGCTATCCAGACGTCTGGCTGGCGACCGGCGAGCGCTTCGATCTCAACGCCTTCGCGCTCGATCTGCTCGGCAAGACCGACTGGCTGCAGGTTCTGATCGGAGCCGTCTTCGCGCTCGTCGCGCTTTACATCGCCAGCGAATACCGCCGCCGCGCCTCGGCCAATTGAGACCTGCCGCCGCAAATGCTAGGGAGCGGTCCGCACAAGGACCGCTTCCATGACCCTGCCCACCATCGTCAGTTTCTGGCACGGCCCGATAAGCTGGCTCGAAGCACTGTCGATTGCCTCCTTCACCCGCAACGGCCACCGCGTTCTCGTCTATTCCTATGCACCCATTCCTGGCCTACCGGCTGCCGCCGAATGGCGGGACGCCCGCGACGTGCTGCCCGAGGAAAAGCTGGTTTTCTACAAGGGTCGCGGCACGCCCGGCGTCTTTTCGGACCATTTCCGCTACGCTGCCTTAAGCGCGGGGCTCGGTGTCTATGCCGATCTCGACATCTATTGCGTCAAACCGATCGAAGGGCCGCCGGATTATCTGATGGCCTGGGAGCGGCCAGGCTCGGTCAATGGCGCGGTGCTCTACATGGCTCCCGACGCGCCGCTTTTGGCCGATCTGCTTACCGTCTTCGAAACCAAAAAACGCCCGCTCTTCGAGCCACATCTGCCCCCACTTCGGCGGGTCGAAGTCGCCATCCGCCGGCTGGTTGGCGACCGGGTAACACCTGAGCATATGCAATATGGCGCGACCGGCCCCATGGCCCTCACCCACTTCGTCGCCAAACACGCACTAAACAGCCGCGTCCTGCCCTCGTCGAGCTTTTATCCCGTGCCCTATGAAGGCATCCCCGCCCTGATGCAGGCTGGCTCTTCGCTCGAAATGGCCATCAAGCCCGAAACCCTCGCCATCCACCTCTGGCGCAGCCAGCTCACCGCCCGCGGCCGCGCGGACCTGCCCTTGCCCGAAGCCGGCAGCGCGCTCGCAGCCCTTTGCGCCGCCGAGGGCATCGACCCGGCAAAAGCTATTTCCTGAGCCCCAGTCTCTTGAGCCACCAGCGCTTCCAGCGGTGGCGGAGAAAACTGTAAAAGAGCGCATTGGTCATGACGTGCCGATACCAGCGCGCATAGGCCGAGCTATGAAGAATGCCGGACAGCAGGCCCCAGGGCTTTGCCGTCCGCGTATAATGAAGAATCGCCGGATCGAGCCCCTCATGGGCCATGTGCGCATCAATCGTATTCCACCGCCAAGGCAGCTTTTGCCAGCGATTCCGGAAGACGAGATTGAGCACGTCCTGATCATAATAGAGCCGGCTCATCCAGCCCTTGGCTGCGAGGACAGCAACCTCGGCCTTGACGTTTATCTCCCGCCACTGCGCAAGGTCGATCACCAGCATGCCGGAGTTGAAGTAGGGGTCGGCGGTGTCGAAAATCCCGGCATTCTGGCGCATGTCGCGCCGGCCTGCGATGAAGGGATGCAGCGAATCCTGCACCGCGCCAAGCGGCTGACCATCCAGGTCCACGTCGTAAAGCTGCTCGATCGGCGCACGAACCAGCATGTCGCAATCAAGGTAAATGACGCGATCGAGTTCTGTCGGCAGAAGATCGGCAAGCAAAAGCCGCGCATAGACCACCTTTGGCCAACGTTTGCTGGCGGGTAGATCGGCTACGAAGAGATCGAAAAGCTCGGAATTTTCGAGCGGATGCCAGCTCAGCGTCGCGCCATATTCGCGCGTG
>CAJYKO010000029.1 GCA_913775215.1 uncultured Devosia sp.
TTGGGAAAGAACGGGAGGGAGACGCTAGCGATGGTGGCGCAAGTATCAATTCAAACGCTGCTGTCCGAGGTCGACGAGGGGTCGAATGTCGCCGAGCAGATTGATGAACGGTTGTCGCAGGAGCTGATCTTCGCGCTCGTCGGCCCGGTGGGCTCTGGCGTCTCAACTGCGGCTAGCATGCTGTACGACGCGCTTTCGACCGAGTTCAACTACGAGGTCGCGCCGATTATCAAGCTGAGCGATATCATCAAGACCGAGGCGCATCGGGTGAGCGCGACGCCAGCCGCCCGCGACCACCTCGACGATTACATTGAAACCATGCAGAAGATCGGCAACGAGTTGCGCCGCAAATATGGGCCCTTCTACCTGACCGAAAAGGTGGTCGAGCGGATCTGCAAGATCAGAGAAGACAAGGGCGGCTACGACGCCAAGGGCATTCAAGCGCCAGGCCGTAGAGCCTTCATACTTGACTCGCTTAAGAACGCTGAGGAGCTGACGCTCTTAAAGCGTATCTACGGCGAGACGTTGATCGTTGTCGGCGTGTTCGCGCCCGATGCCATGCGGCAGACCAGGCTGGCGAATGATGGCGTTGACGCCGGACGCGTCAAGGCTATCGTTGATCGGGACCAAGGCGAGGTTACGACCTTTGGCCAGATGACCCGTAAGATCTTCCAGAAGGCCGATCTCTTTCTTTGCAACGACCAGCGCAAAGAGGAGATGAAGCAGAAGATTACCCGTTTCTTGCACCTCGTTTTCGACACCGGCGTGCACACGCCCAGCCGTGCCGAGTCGGCGATGTATGAGGCTAGCTCATCTGCGGCGAACGCGGCATGCATGTCCCGCCAAGTTGGCGCCGCGATTGTCTCGGCCGATGGCGAACTCATCGCAGTGGGATGGAATGACGTGCCGAAGTTTGGTGGCGGGCTCTACGGCGAGGATGACCGTGCCGTGCACGACAAGGACGGCACCCACGACCATGATTACCGTTGTTATAATTGGGGCAAGAAAATCTGCCACAATGAGATTAGGCGTAACGAAATTCTCGAAAAGATGGTGAAGAATATCGCTGGAGCCGAACTGCTTCGCGAGGGCGTTACCGCCGACGCTGTCCGCGCGGCGCTGAAGGGTACTGGCGTTGACTCGCTGATCGAATTCTCCCGCTCCATCCACGCCGAAATGGAGGCGATTCTCTCAGTCGCCCGCGAAGGTAAAAACTCGCTCGTTGGCGCAACTCTCTTTACGAACACCTATCCGTGCCACAATTGCGCCAGGCACATCGTCGCCGCTGGCATCACCACGGTCATCTACATCGAACCGTACCTTAAGAGCTTGGCGATTGCCCTTCACAGCGACGCGATCACTGAGGACGCGACCGAGCCGGACAAGGTGGTGTTCCGACAATACGACGGAGTCGCGCCGTCCAACTACGTCCGGCTGTTCCGTCCGGCTTCCGATCGAAAGAAGGACGGCAGGCTGGCCCGACCGGACCCGAAGACCGCTATGCCCGTTTTCCGCATCCTGCTGGATGCGCAGAGCGACTACGAATACAAGATCATTGCGGACCTGTCGGATAAGGAGCAGAATTCAGTGACGCCAACGATTTCGGTCATGCCCACATGAGCAAAAAGACCCGTGATTCGCGTCAGATGCCGCTCGACTTCGACCTGACCACCCTCGTCGACGTGAAGGACACCGTTTGCCAGCATCGTCTGGTCAGGACCGCTCCGATGGTGCCAGCTGTCCGTGAATCGGTTTGTATGCACGCCACGTTCGTCGGCGCCACGATCGTCTCGTTTACTGATGCCGGCACCTTGGCACTGCGCCGGAGGGCCGTGCAACGGGTGATCAACGCCGGCATCTTCCCAACGCCGCTGACAAAGATCACCTCTAAAGATTGAGCCGAGCGTCCAAGGCGCCTCGTTCCAAAGAGTGGCCGATTGGCGCGACAATCCGCTCGAGCATCGCACCGCGCTTTCAGGGCAAATCCGAAACCTGCATACGCGGCGAGTTGAGGTAAAAGACCTACTATCTTTCGTTGATCAGTAAGGCGGCAGGGGGCAATTGCCCCCTGCTCCTTCCTCAGCAATCGGGCAGATCGTCGAGGTTGTTCTTGGTCGAGCCATCACGGCGGGTGCGGAGATACTTACCCGTCGTGCCGTTGACGACCGTGACCGGCGTCTCCTGGCCATCGGTCCACGCGACGTAATACTGGTGATCGCCGTTCTCGATATCACGGATCGCATCCGCCTTGAGGCGGGGCGACCAGCTCTGCCCGGCATTGCAGAGCTTCGTGATGTCGCCGTCTTTGTCCTTGCCGCTCTTGGTTACTTGGCGCCTGGCCATAATCGTCATGTCCTTTCATTCCGCGTTTCAGTGGGACGGGCCGTGCCTTTGGGACACGGCCCGCTTGGTCAGCCTCGCGGCGGGAAGGGGTCGCTGCCGTAGCTATCGCGATCTCTGATCTGGCCGTTGCGGCCGTGGATCAGAAGCTCGCTGTGCTGGTTCTGCGCGATGCCTCGCGCTGCATTGATCGCGTCACGCTGGGTGTCATGGACCGACGTCGCACGACCGTTGCCGGCACCGCGAACAGCCCAACCACCTGCGTGCGGGACGACATGCTGGTTCTTTCCGGACATAATTCTACCTCCTTCCTCGCGCTTTAAGGGTAAGACGGCTTGCGACCCCGCTCCCGATCGTCTTCATTGACTATCAAGGGGGTAGGCTGAAACGGCGGGTGCTCTCGGACATCCCGGCACGATTTTTTCGTGTCGTGTCCGAGCCGAGCTGAAAGTCAGCCTACTCCGTCAGGAAGCCGGCGGAGTTGAGTGAGCGAACAGACCCTTGATCTTGCGGAAGCGCGGCAGGCGATCGAGTGCCTGACATCGACCGATCTCCTCAGGCTGAGGAAGGCGGGACGACAATATGCGTTTGCGGCTGGGTGTGAGGTCGACGATCTACTTAATGAAGCGGTATGTCAGACGATCGAGGGCGTTCGGAATTGTCCGCGTGGGATGGAGATGGTGCCATTCTTGATCGGTGTCATGCGCAGCCGCGCGTCTGCTAGGCAGCAGAAGGTCGAACCCGAACTGGTGTCGGCTGATGCCACCGATGCCGAAGGCCGGTTCCTGCATGAGCCGGTAGAAACGAAATCCAATGTCGAGGAACTGGCGCTTTCACGGGAAGATGCGTCGGCTCGACGAAATGCGCTGGAAACCTTGTTTGCCGATGATGAGGAAGCAACCTTATTCCTGTGGGCGTATCTGGACGACCTTCCGAAGGAGGAGATTATGACCATGATCGGTGTCGATATGACGGCGTATGCCACTATCCGACGCCGTGTCCGCCGCAAGATAGATGCGGCTTTTCCCAATGGATGGTCATCGTGAGCGGCGCGGGGCGCCCTACCCCTCCGATCAATCGGCTGGCGGATGAACTGGTCGCAGACATAATGGCTATGTCGGATGCGGAATTACTGGCGGAGGTCGAGGCTGAAGGACTGAATGTCGAGGATGAAGCCGACCGTATCCGCGCGATAATCTCGACCGCAACCGCCCGATCTGGAAAATCGCGCCTCCAGGCTGCGCGAGCGGAGATCGATCGCGTAGCCGGAACGGGCCGAGGGCAAGTCCACCGGCTTCCTCTCAGGGATCGAGCGGCCGTCCTTGCCCGGTTCGCCAACGATGACACCAAGCTGAAAAGCCGGCTGACGATGGCCGCACGCAACGGCGAAGGCATTACCGAGAAAGAGATGGATGATATTCTCGCCGATTTGCGAGAGCTTGGTGCCATCGACGAAGACGGCAATCCGATTTGAAGGGGCTTGGCCAAGCCGAAAAGCTTTTGCAGTCCCTCGGCGTCACCAGTCCGGATGAGATCGATATAGAGGCGATCGCCTGGACGATGGGTGCCAAGGTGCGCAACGGCATTTTGGAGAGCTGTGAAGCCAGGATCATCGGCTTTCGCGATCAGGCGATTATAACTGTGAAAGGCGATGGCGATCCGCGTCGCCGTCGCTTCTCGATCGCGCACGAGTTGGGCCACTGGCAGCATCATCGCGGCCGGTCGTCGGTCTGCAGGGCGAGTGAGATCGGGAGTGTCAGCCAGGGCGGTGCCGGCATTGAGCGGCAAGCCGATAATTATGCCGCCGACCTGTTGATGCCTGCCTATCTGTTTCGACCGCTTGCCGCCGCTCAACGGCGGCCGTCATTCGAAGCAATCGACGCTCTGGCGGCTGCCTTTTCCACCAGCCGGTTGGCGACGGCGCTAAGGTTTATCGATCATAGCCCTTGGCCCTGTATGATCGTTTGCCACGGTCAGAACGGACGCCGATGGTTTCGACGCAATGGCGGCATTCCGGATCACTGGTTTCCCCGTGATGATCTCGATCCCGAGTCAGACGCGATGGACATGCTGTATGGAAAGATTGATCGGTCGCGGCCGACGATCATCGGGGCAGACGCATGGTTCGATCGCCGGGGCGCCGATCGGTTTGAGCTAACCGAGGAGTGCGTCAAAGGCTTTGGGAATGATGTGCTCGCCCTTCTGACGCTGAAAGATCAAATGCTCGATTAGGACCGCGCAGCATGGGGCTTTGAACTGGGCAAGTTGCGCGTCGGCAATTCTCAGCCTACGCATCCGCTTGCGTAAGAGTCCGAACCGTCGCGATCGGCAGGAACAACCGCAAGCCGTTGGAGGGCAGCGGCTCAAAGCCATAACCGGTATAGAGCGCGGTGCGTTTCGCCACCTTCTCGGCATCGCCGCAGTCGAGCACGTCCAGCATAACCACGGCGATACCCAACGCATCGGCCGCCACAGCCAGTCGCTTGAGGCAATCGACCAGCAGATCGCCGCCATAGCCCTGCCCTTGGAAGCGGCTATCGACCCCGATCATCGAAATATAGGCGGCCGGGATACTGCCATGCGCAGGCCGGTTGCGGGCGAACCGATCGGGTAGCTCGGCATAGTCGATCGCATGGGCGTTGATGGCGTAGAAGCCGATCAGCTGGCCTTCGGCACCGACCATCACAAAGGTGCGGACGTTATCCGCCTTGGCGAGCTTGTTCGCGGTCCGGCGAAAGAAGTTGTCGACCTGTGTGATGCCACAGGAAAAGGCCGTTCGATCATGCTTGGCAGGATCGAACGGTTCGATGGTGAAGGGCTTTGCGTCCTCTGTCGCCGTCACCTGCTGACGATCGTCTCACGATGCCGCGCGAATGCTGCCCGAAGTCGCTCGGTGGGTGCCGGTGGCGTGTCGAGCGCCGCAAAGAAGTGCGCATGATCGACCGGCTGCAGGGTAGTGCGTTCGTGCGCCGCGATCGTCTCCATCGCGGAGCGATAGGCTGCGTTCATCGTAAAGACGGAATCGTCCACACCGGAAAGAGCGGCAGCCTGCTGGATCGCCTGCTTGATGCGCGGCTTGGTACGGAAGTTCATCCGCTCGCTGCTGCGCTCCTCAACGGCGCCGACCTGATCCTGAAAGCCAAGCATGGCACACCTCATTCAACCTGCAGTTTATGTACGTCTTTGCGGCGTACATTTCAACAAAAGATTGAAAGTCGCTCAATTCGGATGTTTTGCTGCAGGTGTCACAACCGGTCGGTTATGACGCCACCGGTGGACGCGCGCGGTGACTAAGAGATCGGCGCTGGAAGCAACCCGCCGCTGAAGCCGCGTCGATCAGCAATGCGGGAACAACTCCGATCTACAACCATTCATGCAACATGTTGTCATAATGACATGGTGATGCAATGGTTGGTGATGGAGTACCCACGGTCCGCGACCTCGCGCTCGCAGTGTTCGAGACGAACGGTTGCCTCGTGGACGCGGGCAACGAGCTGGTGCGCCCCGCCGGCCTGACGACTGCTTGGTGGCAGGTGCTTGGGGCTCTCGGCTATTCGTCCCATCCGCTGCCTGTCTCGCACATCGCGCGAAACATGGGTCTGACCCGCCAGGCAGTGCAGCGCGTCGTCGATCTGTTGGTCGAACGCGGCCTTGTCACGATGGAAGCCAACCCGCACCACCAGCGTGCCAAGCTGATCGTGCTCACGCCCGCCGGGCGGGACGCGCTGACCGAAGCCGAGCAGGCAGTCGTTCCGCTCGACGCCGCCATTCTCGATCGGGTCGGTTCCGATCGCCTTGCCGTCGCCGTCGCCGTGCTGCGCGAGATGAACGACGCCATGACCGACTACTTCGCATCACGATCTCCGACGACCACGCCCATCGGACAGGAGGATTTCGCATGACCGACGCAACCGCACCAAACGCCTTCGATGCCGACGTAATCATCGTCGGGGGTGGCCCGATCGGGCTGACGACGGCGTGCGCACTCGCTCACCACGGCGTTGATTGCCTGCTGCTCGAACAGCGGCACAACGTGAAGGAATGGTCGCGAGCCAACAATCTATGGGCACGGCCGCAAGAGCTTCTCGCGAGCATCGGTGTGCGCGACGCCATTGCCAAGAACGCGTTCGCCATCACCCGCGTCAATACCTTGCTCAATGGCCGCCCGGTCGATCCTGTCGCCATCGCCGATGTGGACAGCCCTTATGGCCCCGTCCTCTACAGTGGGCAGGATGTGATCGAACGAACGCTGGGCGAGCAGGCTGAAACCAAAGGCGCGCGCATCCGGCGCGGGCTGAAACTGATTAGCTTCGTACAGGACGACAACGGCGTGACGCTTACGGTCGCGCCGGTCAGCGAGGATGACGAAGACTCGATAATCGGTCCCGAACAGACTCTGCGTTGCCGCTACATGATCGGCGCAGACGGATCGAAGGGTTTTGTGCGGGGCGAGCTTGGCCTGGGTTTCGAGCCGGAAAAGCTGCCAAACTGCATGAACCGTCAGATCGACGCAAAGCTTAGCTGGCGGCGATCGACGGACTTCGATCATCTCTGGTTCTTCTACTATCCGCGGGGCTTCTGCGGCGTGCTGCCGGTGTGGGGGGGCTATCACCGCCTGTTCTTCCTCGCCGATGACACCGACATTCCCGATCGCGATCCTACGCTGGAGGAAATGCAGGCCATCGCGCGAGAAGTGACCGAGGACGAGACGCTGACGCTGACCGATCCGATATGGCTGACGCACAGCCGGTTCCAGCACGGGGCTGCGGCGCACTATGTCAGGGGCCGCGTTCTGCTCGTCGGCGACGCCGGACACCTGTCGCTGCCGGCAGGCGGGCAGGGCATGAACTCGGGCTTCCACGACGCGGTCGGCGTAGCATGGAGGCTTGCGATGCTGTTGGCGGGCGAGGGCGGGCCTGCCCTACTCAATTCCTATGACGAGGAGCGGGGTGGAGAGCATCGCCGGCTCGACGCGCAACAGGTGCGCGGTTTCCAGAACAGCGTCTATCGCGGCAAGATCAAGGATGCCGCGATGGATGTGGCGGCCCGCTTCCTGCCCAACATCGGCACTCTCATCCAAGGCAGCGCCGATCTTCAGCAGCTGACGGTTGCCTATCCCGACAGCCCGCTCAGCGAGGATCATCTGGGCAGCATCGGCGATCTTATCAGTCGCCATGCGGCCAAAGCCGGTGAACGCGCGCCGGATGCCCATGTGATCGCTGCGGACGGATCGTCCACGACGCTGTTCGCTCACCTCTACAATCCCGATGGTCGGACCTGGGGCTGGGCGCTTCTCGGCTTTGACGGCCGCAAGGCGGAGGCGCTGTCAAACCTGCGCGCGGCCTTCGCCGCCGTTGCGCCATGGGGCTGGGTGAGGCCAAGACTGGTGTTGGGCGCGGCAGTCGCGGGCGAGGAGGATGCGCTTGTGCTCTCCGATCTCGATAACGAAGCGCATGCCGCCTACGGAATCAGCGAAGGTGCACTGGTTCTGGTCCGGCCTGATGGTCACATCGCCTATCGTGGTCGCGCCGACCGGCCCGAGCTGCTTGCCGCCTATTGCGCACGCATTTTTGGCAATGCGACAGTCTGAGCTGCGTAAGGCGAAAGCTCCCTGCTTG
>CAJYKO010000030.1 GCA_913775215.1 uncultured Devosia sp.
GATGACCTTGATACCCGAGGCCATGGAATCGAGCAGGTTGCTCATATCGGCGGCGCGGCTGTTGAGAGCTGCGGCGGTGAAGAAGCTCGACGGATTGTCGAGTGCCGAATTCACCTTGTTACCGGTAGCAAGACGGTTCTGCGTCTTGTCCATCATACCGGCAGTGTTCTGGAGGCTCAGAAGGTTCGCGCGAACGGCCTTCGAGAGAGAAACATCGGAACCCATACTAGGTTTTCCTTCTGGACGTGTGGTGCTTTGCCTCAATTCTTGAGACCCCTGCAGCATGGGCTCGAGTTGCTAAAAACTTCTTAAATTCGTTCAATCTTTACGCTGTCGGTAAGCCCTTCATTCACCACGGTTTTTGCCGGAATTCCGGGTTTTTTACGACGGGATGATGCCTGTATCGGCGCAGGTTTATTTATGAGCGCTCTTACTACAGGAGGGCTGGAGATCGCAGAATCTGCCTCCGCAGGTTGGCCGCAATGCACACGACTCGCAGAACAAGCCCTCGCATCTGCAGCAGGAGGCCCTCGCGTACACGCGCGTGATTCCTCCTCCTCAGGTCCCTGAAAATGGCCCAGCCGGAATTCGATAAAATTTGAAATAAATTGCGATGTTTCGCGGAAGGGGCGCGCAGCTTTTGGACCTTAAACCTGATTTCGCCGGCAAGAAACGCCGGAAGAAAAAAATCTCTGGAGCAGGAAGTCCAAAAATGAGCATCAATCTTTCGTCGAACGCCCGTACCGGTCTCACCGTTCTGCGCAACGTTTCCGAGCAGATGGCAACTACTCAGAACCGTCTCGTTACTGGCAAGGCCGTAAATAGCCCGCTGGATAACGTTTCGAAATTCTTCACTGCTTCTTCGATGGACACCCGCGCTGCTTCGATCGACTCGCTCATGGACAATATCAACGCTGCTCAGTCCTCGATGAAGGCTGCTTCGGAAGGCATCAAGGGCATCCAGGGCCTCATCAAGGAAGCCCGCGGTCTGACCAGCCAGGCGCTTACCTCGTCGGCGACGAACGCCACCGTCACCGGCACCGCAACAACTGCTGGCACGGCCATCACAGCTGCCGACACGCTCACAATCACTACGGGTAGCGGCTCCTACAGCTTCACCGCAGTAGCCGGCAATACCGTCCAGACCGTGATCGATGGCATCAATGCTGACGCCGACGTTGGTGTGAAGGCTGCTTTGGTCGACGGCAAGCTGACCCTGACTGGTTCCAATAACGATGACATCACGATTGCCGGTACTGGCACGGGTCTCTCGGCTACCGGTTTGACGGCCGGCACGACTGCCCCGCCGAACAATGCAACTCGCCAGGCACTTTCCAAGCAGTTCGATGCGCTTCGTTCGGAAATCGACCGGATTGCGAAGGATGCGGGCATCAACGGCACTAATTTGCTGAGCGGCGACAAGATCAAGCTGGCGCTGAATGAAGACGGTACCTCGTCTACGACTATCGACGGCACCACGGTCAATGCCACCTCATTGAAGATCGATGCCGCTTCCAATACCTGGCAGTCCGATACCGACATAAACAGTGCGCTCACGTCTCTGATCGGCGCAGCCGACTCGCTGGAAGCCACTGCTGCGTCGTTCTCGTCGAACCAGTCGATCATCAATGCCCGCAAGGACTTCAACGCCTCGCTGTCGGATATCCTCAAGTCCAGCGCTTCGTCGCTGACTGCTGCCGACATGGATCAGGAAGCTGCGAACCTCGTGGCTCTCCAGACCCGCCAGCAGATGGCAACGACCGCCCTGTCGATCATGCAGTCGTCGGAAACCACGGCTCTCCGCCTGATCTCGTAATCGCTTCAAAACTTCACTGAAAACTTGGCCCGCCACCTCGGCGGGCCTTTTTCATTTGTGCTCGAAAAATTACGGCAAGTGAAAACCCGGGCTGATGGTCAGCCCGGGTTTTGATGTGTGTTGATCAGATGGTCTTGTCGGTCAGCGGGAAAGTGGACAGTGGCGACGACCACTCCCGATTGAGTCGCTGGATATATTCGTAGGCCGTTGGCGGAGCCATAGCCTGCTCGTTACCCAGCAGCCCCGCCTCGAAGATCGTTTTCGCCGGCAGGCTGCCATCTGTTTGAATGACTGACGCACCGCCGTTTGCGGGTGGCGGATCATCGGTTGGCGGACGTTCTTTCTGAGAATCGTCCTTATCCTTTCGACCATATGGCCGGTTGAACCTTGGAAGTTGGGGCGAAAAGGCGATACCAATCGTATCGGCTTTTGGCGCTATTCTGGCGCTCATGTTCCTGTCCTGGAGCCACAATTGGCCGAGGGCAGGGTAGAGCCGGTCGCCTCAGCAATCCCTTCCGCTAAAACTTCTCATTTTCAGAAAATCTTCATCACTTCGGCTAGCCCTCCAAGGCAAAGAAAAAGGGCCTCCGCTCCTGCGAAAGCCCTTTGGCCGGTGATGACAGCAAGTGCTCCTTCTGGAGCACGTGTCTTTTTGGACACGCGCGCCGGCGATTGTTTAAAGCGCGCGGTTGATCGCGATGCCCTTGGCTGCGGCGGCGCGCGGCAGCTTCACTTCGCCGCTGCGGTCATAAGTGCGTGTGCGGTCCTTCTGGCCAACGGTTTCGGCCACGTCTTCCAGGATGTCCTCGGCAATGGTCTTTGCGGTGGCGATGACGCGGAGGTTTTCGGCCATCTGTGTTGCCAAGCTGTCGTGATTGCTGTGCAGGCGATCAAGCGAAACCGGGGCTTCGGTCGAAAGGCGGCTGGTCTGGCGCTGTACCGAACGGGCGAAGACGACGTAATCCTGGGCGAGCTGCGTCTTTTCGGCGGTCAGACCAGCGGCATCGCGAAAACGGCCGGCGCGGAGGAGGGTGGTTTCTTCGTTCATCACATTGACCAGAGCCTGAAGCGCGGCTTCGGCCTGGCTGCACAGGTCTTCGGCGGGCAGGCTGTCGAGGGACGCAATACGATCGGCTGCTGCGGACATTAACGGTACACTCCTGTTACACGCGGATTGGTCTGTTGGCTGGCTTCCTGCAGGGCAATCATGTCCCCGAGGAGCTGGTCGGCGATCCCCAGACCGCCGTTTTGGGCCATGGAATTGGCCAGTTGTTCGGACTGGATCGAGCGCCAGGTTTCTTCGCCGAAGCCGCCGCCAAAGCCGTTGTCGGATTTGGCCGTGGCGAACATTTCCTTGGTCAGAAGATTGAGGAAGACGCCCTCGAAATCCTCGGCCTGCTTTTTCAGCTTCTCGATCTGGTGGCTGTCGAGACTGGTTTTGATGCCGTTGACGATCGTGGTTTGCATCAGAGCACCTCAATCTCGGCCTGGAGGGCGCCAGTCGCCTTGACAGCCTGGAGGATGGCGATCAGATCACGTGGCGAGATACCAAGCGCATTGAGCCCATCGACCAGTTCCTGCAGCGTTACGGATTCGTTGATCACCTGCAGGGCCGTGTCGGTCTGGCTGACGCTGAGATCGGTGCTGGGCTGCACGGCAGTCTGGCCCTGGCTGAACGGCGCCGGCTGAACCACAGTCGGATTTTCCGCGATGGAAACCGTTAGATTTGACTGAGCCACGGCAACGCTCGAAACGCGCACATCCTTGCCCATGACGATGATGCCGCTGTTTTCGTCGATGACGATTTTTGCCGATTGATCGGTCTGGATGATGAGCTGTTCGACGTCCGTCAGCAGGTCGACGATATTGCCGTTGAAGTTGACCGGCAGGGTGAGGCGTACAGTGGAGGGATCTTCCGGCACGGCCGTCGGGGCGCCGATAAAGTCGTTAATTGCCATGGCGATGCGGCGGGACGTCGTCAGGTCCGGATTGCGCAGGGCGAGGCGCAGCGAATGTTGAGCACCCAGTTCGAAACCGATTTCGCGCTCGACCAGCGCGCCCGCGGAAATGCGGCCGGTGGTCGGTACGCCCGAGACGATGCTCGCAGCATCGCCTTCGGCGCTGAAGCCGTTAATGGTAACCGGCCCCTGAGCGATGGCAAAGACTTCGCCATCCGCGCCAAGCAGCGGCGTCACGAGCAATGTGCCGCCTTGGAGGCTCTTGGCATTGCCTAGTGAGGCGACCGAAATATCGATCCGCTGACCCTGGGTCGCGAAGTGTGGCAGGCTGGCGGTCACCATCACTGCGGCAACATGTGCCGTCCTGACGTTTTCACCGGCCGTGTTGACGCCGAGCCGCTCGAGCATGGATTGCAGCGACTGCTTGGTGAAGGGCGAATTGTTGAGGCTGTCGCCCGTGCCGTTGAGGCCGACGACGAGGCCGTAACCCACAAGCTGATTCTCGCGGATGCCTTCGACGTCGACGATGTCCTTGATACGGGCGGGCGCGGCGGTTGCCTGGGCGATCGGCCCCAGTGCCAGTGCGGCGCCGACCGCTATAAGAATGCCGATACGGAAGAATGTCTTTGGCATGTGGTTCCCCGAGAGTGAACCGCACCATCCCCATGGCGCGGCAGTTCGCACCATTCAATGCCAGAAGCGTGCCAAACGCCGCGCGTGATCTTAACTCATTGAACAATAATAGTTTATTGGGCTTGTTCTTGGTCGCCCCCGATGCGCCGTTGCAGTGCCAAGCAAATCTTGCCGGGGTTATTAAGTGGTCCTTAACCATGTCGGGCAGATTTTGCCTGTGACAGGAATTGGGAGTGACTGAGTCCCGTGCGTATCGAAGCCGCTAATCGGATGAGCAGTGTATCTTCTCGGGCAGCCGTTGGAAAATACGCCCAGGCTTTCACCATGTCCGACGTTGCCGGTCCGGCGCGTGTCGCACGAGCCGCGCCCGTCGCCGCCCTCACGCCACTCGATGCCATTCTTGCCATCCAGTCCGTCGGCGACGCCATGGGCGGCAAGCGCAAGGCGGTCAAACGCGGCAGTAATCTTCTCGATCTGCTGGAAGGCATCAAGGCCGATCTCCTGGTTGGCGCGATCACGCCCGAGCGGCTCGATGCACTGGTGGAAGAGCTGAGTGTCTATCGCGATCGGACCGAGCCGGGACTCGATGCGCTTCTTGACGATATCGAGCTGCGGGTTCTGGTCGAGCTCGCCAAGCAGGGCAGATTTCCGACTTTGTGAGTGCTGCGGGCAGTCACAGTTCAGTCAGCTTCATAAAAATGTTGCCGATTTCGCGCTATGCGTCTGATGCAAAGAGCATTTTCTTGGTTAGCGCTCTTTAAGAACTTTGCTTGCTCGGGGTTGACGTCCATCCTATAAGGCCGCCGAGGGGTGCATTGGAGTTGAGTCAGCTAATGTCTTCGGTTGAAGTTATCGAATACCGGCCGAGTGAAGACGAGCCGTTCATGAACCCGCGTATGCGGGAATACTTCCGTAACAAATTGCTTGCCTGGAAAGACGAGATCCTGCGCGAAAGCCGCGGCACGCTCGAAAACCTGCAGGAAGAAAGCCAGAACCATCCGGATATGGCGGACCGCGCCAGTTCGGAAAGCGATCGGGCACTGGAGCTGCGCACGCGCGATCGTCAGCGCAAGCTCATCGGCAAGATCGACTCCGCTATGAAGCGGATCGACGATGGCACCTATGGCTATTGCGAGGAAACCGGCGACCCGATCGGCGTCGCCCGGCTCGATGCCCGCCCGACTGCCACCCTGAGCCTTGAAGCTCAGGAACTGCACGAGCGGCGTGAGAAGGTCTATCGCGACGAATAATTGAAAGCCCGCCGCAAGGCGGGCTTTTGTTTGACGGGCAAGCTTACGCCTCGCCAATCGTCGTGCGGTTGCGATCGTGGATCGCCTGAACTTCCGGCGTCAATTGCTCTGCGAAGTCGGACATTTCGTAGATGGGCCGGATATCGATGTCGCTTTCGCCAAACATCGGATTGGGGCAGCGCTTGACCCATTCGACCGCCTCGTCCATGTCGCGCACTTCCCAGATCCAGTAGCCGGCGACGATTTCCTTGGTCTCGGTGAAAGGCCCGTCAACCACGGTGCGGTCGGTGCCGTTGAAGTGGACGCGCTTGGCCTGTTTCGTCGGCTTCAGGCCGTCACCGCCGAGCATGATCCCGGCATTGATGAGCTCCTGATTATATCTGCCCATGGCTTCGAGCATTTCAGTCGGCGGCATGCGGCCGTCTTCACTGTCCTGGGTGGCTTTCACAAAAACAACAACGCGCATTTCTCGTCTCCTTCAGTGCGGCAGAAATTGCCTCTCACCCTGGCGACGAACTCAAGCGACTGCGTTCGACATTTTTGCGACGTCATTTTTCAAAAAAGACAACGGGGCCGAATGGGCCCCGTCTGACTGGTGACGCTTTGAAAGAAATTAGAAGCCGAAGACGGTGGTGATGCCGCTCTGGCCGTCGCCGTACTGCATGCATTCCGCGTCGGTGGCATTGCCGAACTGGAAAAGGCCGCAGGTGTTGTTGTTGCCGTGCTGGCTGACGGTGCCGTGGTGGCCATTGCCGTCCTGGACGATGAGGCCGGAATTATTGCTGCCACTCTGGTCAAAGCCGGCTGAATTCCAATTACCGTTCTGTGAGACATTACCGCCGTTCTCGGAAAAACCCTTGACCAGCGAATACACGCGGAGGCCAAGGCCGAGGGCCTGCGCCTGGTCCGGATCGGAGGGCGCAAAGCCGAAGGAAATCTGGCCAGCCATGGTGGGCGTGATGCCGATGACGAGGGCGGTGATGGCGGCGGCTGCGGTCTTGACGAAAGTGGCGGTCATTTGGTTCTCCAAGCGTTTGTGCGTTCCCGGTGCTGGTGTTTCCCAGCGCATGACAAGACCTTAGAGCCCTTGGGCTGAACCCATCCGGAGCGCTTCGTTCAGAATGCGTTCAGCGATTCCATGCCGCCAAAAAGAAAGCCCCGGCGGACCGGGGCAATGTCGGATCAGTAGGGCAGGGGTGGTTAAATGCGGCCAGTGCTCTGCGAGCAGTCATAGCTCTTGCCGCCTGTGGTCACGGTGAAGCTGACCTGTACCTTGGAGCCGGCATTGATCATTACCTGTCCGACCGACACTTCGGTATTTGCCATGGCGGCAAATGGCCCGCCTTGATTGATATTGCTCGAGCCGCCGCCGCCAGTTGAGCGCAGCGAGAAGTTGTAGTCGCCGGTCAAGACCGTCGGGCTCATCACCCGGCCCTGATAGGTGGTCATGCCCGACTGCGTCGTCGTTTCGACGCCACAGGTGAAGTTGCCGCCATCGGCATTGGCCGTTGCAGATCGGAAGAGCGTC
>CAJYKO010000031.1 GCA_913775215.1 uncultured Devosia sp.
CCTTCTGGCGTCGAGTTCAGGCAGGTTATGCTCAGCCCACAGCAGGCTGGATGGTCCTGTGGCCTTCTGGTCTGCACGGCGTATTCCCCGCCATGGACAGGGCTCCTGTACGCAATCGATGTTAGTCTTGCCAACCAGCATCGTCTCCGTCCGATCCACGCCGTGTGCCCGAATTACAGACGCCAGAGTCAGGGCAATTATGGCCGCAAATGGGGGCATCTTGACCTCCTCACCGGTTGTCGAGGCCATTGGCCTCGCGCTCGGTCGGGATGGAATCCCTGTTCGCATCGACCTTGTCGATCAGGCTTTGCAGACCGGCCCGGACCCGCTCAAGCAATTCGGCATGTTCAGTCTTGGAGGTGATGGCATTGTCGTGGGCTGCATCCCATTCCAGCGCCCACTCCATGGCCGCGATCCATTCGTCGACATCGCCGGCAATGTATTCGTTGACCGGCCGCCCGACCTGCTCGCTCAGTGCGTTGAACTGCAGGGTTTCCTGTTGCATCGGATCTGGGCCAGCTTCGAGCATGAAGCGGTAGCGCAGCTGCCCTGCATACATCCAGTTGGCTGCCTCCTGCCCCCTGCCTTCCTCGAGCAAACGCGCGGCGAGGATGTACATGGCCCCCGGATGGAGGTCCTCCGCCTGTTGCTCGATCTGGGCATTGGAGAGTTGATCAAAGCCATCCTGATCGATGGCAAGCGCGGCGGTACTGAAGGTCGTAGCCAGCAGTAGAGACAACAGCAGTCGTTTCACGGTGCGATCCTTTCACTCTTGTTGATAGGACGCCGCCCGAGCCAGCCACCTTGGTCGGCATGCAGAAAACGGCCAAGAAAAAAATCCTTCGACGGACCAAGGTTCGATCCCACGGCATCGTCTGATGATCAGATACAGTTCAAGGAGACAGATATGCGCCGCAGCATCATCGCAGCCAGCCTCGTGCTCACCACGTCAATGCCGGTCCTGGCACAAAATCTCGATGCCCTGCGCGACGGATTGAACACCCTGCCGGCCAGCTTGCTCATGCAGAACCGTGGCGATCTTGCCTACTTCATCGATGTTCAGGCGCTACATAGACTTGGTGCAAACAACCCTGACCTTCGTCCCTATTTGCGGCTCATGCTGGGGACCGACATCAACGCCCTCGAAAGCCTGTCGCGGACGGATCCGGCAGAATGGCAGGAAAGGTCAGGAATAGCTCTCGACGAGTTGCGTTTCATGATGGGTTACGGTGTGCCCCCGAATGTCGTCAACCTCTGGGGTCTTGCCGATGAGGCGGCGACCGTTGAGATGATGACCGCGCTGGAGGCACGTGGCTTCGAGAGTGCAGGTGCAGCGGGCGTGATCGGAAATGGCGAGCCAATGCGGATAGATCCGCAGCAGCGAGATCCGTCTGATCCTTGGCGCACAAGGATCGGCGCAGCCCAGTTCGCCTCTGCAAAGGGCACTAGCGTCGTACAGGCCCAAACGCCACAGGAAGCGCTGCTCGTTTCCTCGAACCAGCCAGCCCTCGGCGAAAACCAGATCTTTGCGACGGCGCTTGCCGGTCTCGAACAGTCGGTCGGCGACAACTGGATACTCCAGGCCGCCGTGATTTCGCCGGTCTTCGGCCTGGGCGGCATTGAACCCGCCCTTGTTCTGTCGCCCTCTGCCGACATGGACGAGACACGTCAAACGATCGAAGAGCAGATGGCGGCGCTCGGAAAGGGCATTCCACCCTATCTTGGCGGCATCATTGCCGATGTGCAGGGCGAGAGCACTGGCATCAGTATCGCTCTGGCCTATGCCAATTGCGAAACGGCCCAGGTTGCGGCGGATCTCATAAGTACGCGATGGTCCGAAATGGCCGGCGAAGCCGCTCAGGGCGAGATGACAAGCAATACGGTAGAAAGCCAGAATGGCCTCTGCGCCACCACACTGAGCGTCTTCATCGAGAGTGACAATCTCGAACTCAACCCGGCCTATCGCACTGTGCTCGATGCCTATTTCCGCCGCCAGCCCGGCATTCTGCAGATAGGGGAGAGCTAAGCTCTGTGTGGAAACGGATCGGAGGCGTCTTCCTTGGGGTTGTTGTCGTGGTGGCGATTTTTGCCATGCTGAACATCAATGGTCGGCAGGTCGACCCACGGGACTATTTCTCCGATCCGCAGACCGTGGCACTGGCCGAGGCGATGCTGGCGGGTGATACGGGGCGGATGACAGAACTCGTCGCTGCCGGCGCCGATCCCAATGCCAGCGGCAAGGATGGAATGACCCTGCTTGAATGGGACATCTGGCGCGAAGCCTATGTCGCTTATCGTGAGCTTCTCAGGCTCGGCGCAGATCCGAATGCCATCGGCTGGGCCAATGGAACGGCCGTGCATCTGGCAGCCCAGTATAGCAATGACAGCTACCTCGAGGTGCTGGCCGCTGCGGGTGGCGACGTCGATGTCACTGACCGGCGCATGGAGCGCTCACCGATCTTTTCAGCACTGATGTCTCGTCGCGAAGACAATGTCCGTTTCCTGATCGAGCATGGTGCCAACTTTGACCTGCCCGACCGCAATGGCGTGACGCCTCTACAACTGGCCGCGAGCATAAACGACTTCGATCATGTACTGATGTTTCTGCAACTCGGCGCCGATCCCCTGGCGACCGATAAGACCGGGGCGAGTTTCCAGACCTCGATCTTTCGCAGCAATCCAAAACTGCTGAACACGTCCGCACTGCGGGCACGCGAAGCCATTATTGCATTCCTTGAGGCCAAGGGCATTCCCCTCGACCCAAAGGCGCGTTCTCAGCCTTTGCAATAAGAAGGGTTGCAGGTCCCGCTTCTTACAGAAGCCTTCGGTTGATCGTGTTGCCCTCCACCACGCAGTCCGACAACGTGAACGGACCATTTCAAGCATTTTAGCCTCGCATACCTGATTATCGCAGGTCGGGCATCGGGGCTGCAATCAGGTCTTTGGTCTTTGCTGCCTTGAAGTCCGATAATCCACGCAAGAATGCCTCGGCTTTGTCATTGCCGTAGGACCGCTCGCTCAGGGCGAGGAGGATCGTGCCGCCCTCGCCGTCCAATTCCGCCTCGGCATAGCGATAGCCGTTCCATTCGATGATATACTCACCCTTGGCGTCATTGGCCGAGAGCACGAAATCGAGCAGGTACTCGCCCTCGTTTTGAAAGATCGCGTAATTGGCGATGGGGTCGGTCGAGGCCTTGCGCTCATCGATCATTCCAATCTGCGCTCCGACCACCTGCTGGAGCGGCACATCACCGGCTAGAAACTCGATGATGACCATGCTTTCATAGGTTTCGGGTGTGGCACCGGCGGGCAGATATTGCTGCTTAAAGTAGCCTTCTCTCGGGTTGGACGACCAAGCCAGAACATAGTCCGTGTCCCCGATCGTGATAGGACCGGGAAAGCCCAGATAGTCCGTACTATCCTGCGCCAGGGGTGATGCGCAGGTGAGTGTCAGGGCAAGACCGGCGGTGACCAAAGTTTGGTAAAACATGTAGCGCTCCATCCGGGACAATCCCGGCTTCCAACTATTAGGACGCCCTCGATATCGCCGACCTTGGTCCCTTTCGACCAAGATTTCGCAGCTGTCAGCCGTCCAAACTTTCAGAGCAGTTTGGAGACTTTCATGCACAAGACACTGATCATCGCCGCAGGTGCCATGTTCGCCACATTACCCGTGCATGCCCAGCAACCGGATTGGCGGGCCGGTGCTGTGGAGCGCGCCATTGACCATCATCTGGAAAAGGTGCCGGACCCCTGTGTCGTGCCGGAGCGATCCGCGCTTGTCCCGGCCTATTTCGAACTCCAGATCGGCGAAGACACGGCGGCGCGCCAGGCCCTCCTGGTCGAGTTCCCCTGCCAGACCGGCGCCTATAATCAGACTGCAGTCTATTTGCTGTCCGATCAGCACGGCGTCATCTCGGAAGTCCTCTTCCCCTCGCCGAAGGTAGACGTGCTTTATGCCGACAAAGCCGACCCTACGATCGTCGAGGAGATCGTCCTGACCGAGATCACCGACATGCGCGAGGTGGTCAATCCCAGTTACGATTCGAGCAGCCGCACCATGACGGAGCGCAATAAGTGGCGCGGCGCGGACGACGCCTATTCCGCCACAGAGTGGGGATTCAAGAATGGCAAGTTCGAGATCACCCTGTTCGCAGTCGATGCCAGCTTCGATGGCGCGGACAACCCTCAAACGCTTATGCGAAACGAGATCTGGTAGGCCCACGATCATGCGACAGCGGACGTCGCCTTGCTTTTCTGTGGGCGTGGAAAGGCGTTAACGGCCGGGGTGGTCGCCTCGTGCGCCAATTGCGCCACCTTTTTCAGCGAGCGCGCCAAGGTCGCACGTCTGAGACGCGTCTTGCAGATATAATTTGTCAGCGTCTCCTCGAGGAACCAAAATGTTCACCCGTCTGTTTGGCAGCTTCAGCAAAAGAGACAATTCGCCCGATCTGTCGGCGTTGCAGGAGGCCATTGTCCACAGTGTTGCCGGTGATGTAACCGACCTCCATGACGGCGAATGGCAGGACCGCGAATGGGTATATCTCGCCGTAAATCATGAAGTGCTCATCGAAGACGGCAGGCGTTCCAGCACCCAGGCGAAAGTGCTCGCTCAGAGGCCCGGCGCGGAACTCAAGGATCTCGGCTTTCGGCTCAGCCCGCAGACTAAGAGCGCAATTCTGGACCTGCGCGACGCCATGGCTGCGAACGGCCAGCAACCGTGGACGATCATGGACCTCACGGTCGAGCGCGGCGGTCGGTTCAATTTCGAC
>CAJYKO010000032.1 GCA_913775215.1 uncultured Devosia sp.
CTGAGGCGGCACCCGCCGAACAGCGGGCCCCTGCCGAAGAGACTCCTGCCGATGAAGCAGCTCCACCTGCTGAGGAAGCGGCTCCTTCGGAAGCACCTCCGGCCGATGAGCTCCCCTGCCCGCCCGAAGTCCGGGTGGATGGAAAGTGTCCTCCCGAGGCTCAGTAAGCAAAAGCAAGGGGCGGCTCCGGCCGCCCCTTCTTCTTGCTCGCGCCCTTTCCTGACAATTGGCTTACGACAACAATAATCAAAATATCATAATAAAATCAGTTACTTAAAGCAACTCAGGCTTGATGCAGCCGTTTACCTTCCATCACCAAGACGGAGGCAAGCATGCCAATCGAACGTGAAACCATCATCGAACGTCCTTCCAGCACCGAGACCGTTGTCGTCGACAGCGGTAGTCCCTTTGGTGTCATCGGCGGGATCATTGCCGCCGTGTTTGCCGTGATCCTGATCGTCTGGCTGGTCAATGGTGGCATTTCCACCAATGGCGACACCGTCAACGTCGATCTGCCCAACGTCACCGTCACCGAGTGACGCCTTTTCTTCCTTCAGATTTTGACGATTGCACAGGTGTCTGACCTGCGCCGCAAGGAGATTTCAAATGACAAAGCATCTCACCCTCATTGCCCTCGCTGCTCTTTCCTCGGTCGGCTTTTCCGGCGCCGCCCTCGCACAGTCGACCATGGCTACCGCCACAACTGAGCTCAACATACGCTCCGGCCCAGGGCCGCATTTCCCGTCCGTGGGCTTTATCGCGGCTGGCGGCAGCGCCACCGTGGAAGGCTGCCTTGACGCCAGCAAGTGGTGTCAGGTGACGGCTAATGGCGTCAGCGGCTGGTCGTATTCGGACTATCTCACCGCCGACGTGTCGGGCAATGTCGTGGTCCTCACAGAGCGCTCCCCCTCTGCCGGTATCGCCACCGTGACCTATCAGGATGATGGTTCCGCCGCTGGCGGCGTCGTAGCTGGCGCAGCGACTGGTGCTGTAGTGGGCGCCCTCGTTGGTGGCCCTGTAGGTGCCATTGTGGGCGGTGCCGTCGGCACCACCAGTGGCGCAACGGCTGGCGCCATCATCGATCCGCCGGAAGTCGCGCGGACCTATGTCACCGCCAACCCGCTCGATCCGGTCTATCTCGATGGAGAGGTGGTGATCGGTGCCGGCGTTCCCGACACGGTCGCCCTGCAGGCCATCCCGGATTACCAGTATCAATATGTATACATCAACGGGCAGCCCGTGCTGGTTGACCCCGGCTCCCGTCGTATCGTCTACGTCGTCCGCTAAGGAAAATGGGCCGGCTTATGCCGGCCCATTTTAGGTTAGGGTGTGGATCTGCGGATCATGTCTTGGACGCGCAAAACGCCCCAACGGTCGTTGTGAAACGTCTTTCGACCGACCATGTCCCCTGGGGGCGAAACCAAGCGACGCCAGGCGGCGCTTCTGTTGTGGTGTCAGGGCGGGCCAGACTATGGATCGAGCGCCATTATCGAGTTCCCCGAATTCATGCTGGTGTGCCTGGCTGCGCGTCTGCACCTCGAAGACACGCCGATCGATTGGCTCCTCCAGTGCTTCAATAGCGAGGAAGAGCCGGGCGGCATGCAGCGGCGACAGCTGCAGGTTGCGGTCGAAATAGAGGGCCACTTCCAAAAGGGCTTGATCATCAGCGCCCGCCGATACCTTACGCACAATGTCCTGGCAGGTTCGCTGCTTGAGCCGTGCCGTAAGGCCGTGCACCTGGCCACGTATTGTTTTTTGATCGAGCGGTGCCCCATCGAGCATTCCACCAAGGCAATAGCGCCCGGCGCATCGCTGGCAGATCCACAGGCGCTCGGCATCGCGCATGATTTCATAACTAATGCGCTGCCGGGATTGTCCGCAAAAGCCGCACGTGGAACCGAAGGTCACATCGTCCATCAACGTCCAACTGAAAGACCAGTCCTGAGGCCTGCCAATTGCGGCATCCAGCGAGTAGCGAAGCCGTGATCCGGTCATGAGCAATCTCGCAATATCCGAATAGGAAGAGGGAGGCGGCGGCGGTTCCGCCGCCGCGGCGAGTTAGTCCACGCGCTTCTGGTGGATTAGATCGCCCACATTCTCGAATTCTTCCGGATAGGCTTCGACGATATCCTTGGGGTTTCCGGACGCGTAGCCGTTTTCGCGGTCCCGAAGATGCTGGATCATTGCGCCGGCATTAGTAAATGTCGTGCCATCAACCAACTCATAGTGCTTTCCGCCGCGATTATTGGTCTCGGGATCTGCGTAGGCGCCTGACGTCGCGAAAAGGGCGACGGCAACAGCCGCGGCTGCTGATTTGATCATGATAGCTTCCTTGCGTTCTAACTTCGACGCGAAACGCTAGCATGAGGCGCCTGACATCGACCTGACACGGCCAGTCAGCTTAGGACCGGGATCGGTGGACAATGTCAGCTTTTGGGAGTCGTGAGCTTCGCGAACCCTGGCAGCAATGGCGTCGGCAGCCGCCAGACCGGAAGGCGCCCCACTCCGGCCGTTGAGAGTTGGACCTCGACAACCCGAAACCTGCCGTTCCGATTACGTCGGGTCAGTTCCAATCAGGATCAGAGTATGCGGCGGTCGACCTCTTGGGACTGATGGCAGTAGCTGTTTATGTGGCTGGCCTTCATAGTTGTCGCCTGCGGCGGACCACTCCACCCTTAGTCGTACCAGGGGTGGAGTGATTTTTGAGCGTGCCGGGATCAGATGGCGTTCTGCCGTGCCAGCCAACCTAAGATCGCCAGATTGGTTTCCTCCGGCATTTCCTCCTGGATCCAGTGACCGCAATCGAGGCTGACAACCTCCACGTTGGGCACGAAGTCCGCAAGGTTCTCCGACTGGGGGATCACGTCTCGTTCGCCATAGATCATGAGGGCTGGTTGACGGATGATTGGGTCCACCTCGCCCAGCAGGTGCCAGTTGCGGTCAAGGTTTCGGTACCAGTTAATACCCCCCGTGAACCCAGATCTTTGGAAGGCCGTGACGAAGATGGCCAAGTCCTCGTCGCCCATCACCGGCTCGCCGAGCGGCGTCTCCGCCCTGGCTAGATTGATCATGCTCATGCCCGGCTCGGGCGGCAACAAGGGTACATTCTTCCGATACAGGTTGCGGAGGAACCGGGATGTGTTCTCGTCGAGAACTGCGTCCGCCACTCCAGGTTGCCGGTTGAAGTGGACGAAATAGTAGTCGCTACCCAGCGCCATCTCCAGGAACTCGATCCACGGCATGTCCCCGCGAGCCTGATAGGGCATGCTTAGACTGATCACCTTGCTGACGCGAGTGGGATGCAGAAGGGTCAGCCCCCATACCACCATCGCGCCCCAGTCGTGGCCGACGAAAGTCGCATCCTCGTATCCGTAGTGATCGAGAAGGCCAACCAGATCGCCAGCCAAGTGATCAATGTCATAGTCCGTCACCACGTCGGGACGAGACGAGTTGCCGTAGCCTCGCTGGTTGGGGACGATGACGTGGTAGCCGGCAGCAACAAGCGCTGGCACCTGGCGGCGCCAGGAATAAGCATGCTCGGGCCAGCCGTGGCAAAACACGATAGGCTTTCCAGCATGCTGCCGTCCTGCTTCGAAGACTTCCAGCTCAACACCATTGACGGGAACAATGGTGGGCTTAGGAAATTCGTTTGCGATCGACACTGCATATCCTTCTGTATCTGAGCGACCATGTGCGTTCCCCGGCTACAATTCCGGGCAGCGAAACGCGTAATGATGGCTGGATAGGAAGCAATGGTGCCAAGAACTGGCATTAAAGGACGTTAGATCGAAGGCATGAGTGGACGTCATCGACATGAAGCCATCTTGCGGAGCCTTCGCCGCAACGGCACATCGACGGTTGCGGAGTTGGCAACCGCGGTCGGTGTCTCGAGGCGTACAATATTGCGCGACATCGGCGCGTTGCGCGAAGAGGGATTCGTTATACACTCCGAGCCGGGGCGCGGCGGCGGCCTGCAACTCGATGCCCAGTCAATCCAGACCACGGCCAGACTCTCTGTCAGCGAAGTCTTTGCCCTCCTTGTCAGCGTCGCCTCGATGCGTGCCGCCGGCAATTTGCCCTTTGCCCACCTGGCCGACGCCGGGCTCGCCAAGATCGAGAAGGCTCTGCCTTCGGATAAGGTGCGTGACCTGCGCCGTCTTCTCGACTGCCTCTATGTGGGGCAGCTATCGCCGCTGGTGGACATATCGGATTTGGCGCCGATAGAGCCCGCACTTCTCCCCGTGTTCGAGACAGCGTTTCTCGGGCGGCGGTATCTCGGCTTCCAGTACCGCGACGCGAAGAGGGCCGTCACCGATCGCCGTGTCGAACCGCACGCGATGCTGATCCTGCCACCGCTCTGGTATTTGGTCGCCTGGGACCCGGCGCGTCAGGATTTCCGCTACTTTCGAATGGATCGGATCAGTAGCCCTGAAATCGATGAAGACGCCACCTTTCAGCGCCGACGCGTGCGGTTCGAGGACTATGTCCGCCCGGTTCGTAATCTATCCCGCTAGGCTGCCATCGCGAGGTGCGGTGCGCGGCTTCGATGCGCCCCATTCCTGCCGTCCAAACCCTCACTTCGATTTCCCGAAAGCCGCCAGTCAGCTTAGGTTGCCGCCAAGTCCAAAGCGGGGTGGTGAGCGGACCGGCGGGTCGTAGCTGTTGCATTGACATAGCTGCCGTGAGGTAGCGGTCATGCGAATGTAACAGTGCTTTTATATAAGCGCTTTTATGAAACCAGAACCTGCCCTTCCCCTCAGCATATTGTCACCGGTCTCCGCCCTCTTGCGGGAGATAGACGATACTATTGCCGAACTATACCGGGCCAACGGCGTCGCAGGCGTTCGTCCGCGATTTAGCATGGCGTTGATTGCCCTGGCCGACCGTGGCGCCATGACTATCAAGGATCTCGCGAGGGCCTGCCGGGTCACCCATGCTGCCATGAGCCAATCGGTAAAAGCGATGAGCGAGACGGCTCTTGTCGAAAGGAGTGCCGGGCAAGATGCCCGTAGCGTCCTCGTTGATCTGACCGAAAAAGGGCGCTCAGCGATCCCGTTACTGAAAGCGGAATGGAATGCAACAGAGGCCATGATTGCAGAACTTGAAGCCGAGCTACCTTATCCATTGGCCAAGGTGATCCAGGATATGCGCATAAAGCTCGCAACGAGGTCTCTGCAAGACCGCTTGGCCGTCCACATGACGAAGCAGTCCGTCGAGTGATACGCGTCATCGACCTTAGTCCATTGACCGGACACCGTGCCTTTCGCCACCTATGGGTCGGCACGTCATTCCAGACGCTCGGCAATCAATTCACCGCCTTCGCCGTGCTCTATCAGATGTGGGAACTGACTCGATCGCCTTTGATGACTGGAGCCGTTGGGCTGACGCTTGCCGTTCCGATGGTGATTTTCGGGCTCTGGGGCGGCGTGTTGGCCGACACCAGAGAGCGGCGCGGACTTATCCTGCTGTCGAACTTTGGCTCGGTCATCTTCGCGCTGGCGCTACTGGGCCAAGCTGCTGCCAACTGGAACTCTCCTGCACTCCTTCTTGCCCTTGCTGCGGGCCAGGCCGCGTGTACTGCCATCGGACAGCCGGCACGTAAGGCACTGATCCCATTTGTCCTGCCAGTGAACAAAGTGGCCGCAGGCATCGCAGTTTCCCAAGGCGGCTTGCAATTCGCGATGCTAGGCGGCCCGGCATTCGCTGGCCTAATCGCCGGCGCTTTGGGAGTAGCCGGATGCTACGCCGCACAAGTCATCGCTTTCGCACTAGCCTTTCTGGGCCTTTGGGGCCTGCCATCCATCCCGCCGCTGAAAACGATGGAGAGTATGGGACAGCGCCTAGCGGCAGGTTTCATAGCTATCCGAGATAACTCGGCGTTGCGGGGCACATTGCTGGCCGATTTGGCGGCGACCGCGCTTGCAATGCCGATCGCTCTGTTTCCGGCCCTTAACCAAGATCGCTTTGGCGGTTCGCCAGAAACGCTTGGGCTATTTCTATCGGCCATTGCAGTGGGTGGCATTGCGGCTACGATCTTTTCCGGTGGGATTACAGCTTATCACCGGCATGGCAGAGTGCAGCTATACGCCATCGGCGTGTGGGGCATGGTACTGATCGCTGCGGGACTCGCCAGTTCAGGCTGGATGACCCTTGCTTGCCTTGCCGTTGCCGGCGCCGCCGATACGATTGCCGTTGTGGCGCGTGGGGCAATCGTCCAGCTCTCATGTGCACCTGACATTCGAGGACGGGTTTTGGCGGCCGAGCAGATTGCTGGCACCGCTGCGCCACAAGTCGGAAACTTCCGATCAGGCGCCATGGCGGCGGTCATGCCGCCGGGCCTATGACTTGCGCTTGGTGGACTGCTCTGCGTCATATCGGTCATTGCGATAGCAAAATCACACCCACGGCTGACGGGTTTTGATGGTCATACCTGAACCCTTGTCCATGGCTGGTTTTGGGTGTTTTGCGAAGTTTGGCGAATGTCCACAATGGGGTCGGGACCTGCCTTGCCGCAAGGCGCCCCATTCCGGCCGTCGCTTTTGTGCCCGATGCTCCGGAATTCGCACTAGCGGCAAATGGCTTCAAACCTGCCGGCGACACAGTGATAGCCGATGATGTCTGGATCGGTTCCGAAGCAATCATCATGCCGGGTGTTCAAATCCGCCATGGCGCTGTTATTGGTACACGTGCCTTGGTGACCAAGGATGTCGAACCTTATACCATCATGGGCGGCAACCCCGCAAAGCCCATCCGCAAGCGCTTCGATGAAGGTAAAATTGCGATGCTATTAGAGATGGCATGGTGGAACTGGTCAACAGAGCGTCTTTCGTTAGCCATGCCATTGCTCACCAGCTCGGACATTGAAGCCTTGCATCGGTTTTGGCGGGAGCAATGAAGATGAGAGTGTTGTCCCAACTGCCATAAAGCTTCCAAAGCAAAGACAACGGAGCGGACCAAGTTCGCTCCGTTTACCCTATTTGCATCCTATCTGGATCGGGGTGGGTTGCGGCCGGCCAGCTTTTTAGCGTCTGATTGCGAAGAGCGGTCATCCTGCATGGGCGTGCGGCGAGATCCCGCCCGTAAAGCCGATAGTCCACCCAGGTGAACAGCCGAAGGGAATGGAGAATTTGTGCCCAAACTAGCCGTTGTCTTGTTCGGTCTGGCCATTTGCTACTTTCCCTCTCACGTGAACCCGCTCAATCGGCTTCTCGGTGTAGACATCGGATTTAAGGGGCCGTCCACCATTGTCTTATGGAATTGGCTGGCTGTGGGCGCACTTTTGGCATTCGTACTGGTGGTGGAGCGCAAGTCTGTTGCGTCCATTCTGATCAAGCGCCCCAATGGCAAAGATATCGAAACCGCCCTGTTTTACTGGGGCATAGCAATGGCATGGTCCTGGCTTGCGATGACGCTCCTGCCGCCGGTTCAAGACGCAGGGACAGCCTCGTTGGTCGCACTACCAATTCCCATCCTGCTGGCAATAATCGTTACCACGGCAATTACGGAAGAGATTTTGTTCCGCGGCTACCCAATAGAGCGCATCAACGACATCACATCAACGACGTGGGCTGGGCCGGCCCTGAGCCTCATGGTCTTCCTTGTCCCGCATCTGACTTTTTTCGGACCGGGCTGGCTTTTGTATCATGGGGGCGGTACAGCAATGATCTATGCTCTTTACATGCGCAGGCGAAACCTGATCGCCTGCATGCTTTTGCATTTACTAGTCAATGCGCCCATTCTGATCCCTGCATCAGGTCTATTCAGTCAGACTCCGGCATCTTAAGGCTTCATGACGTTTGGTTTTGGGTAGTTCGCCTTACTAAGGCTATGACTTAAATCGGGTCGGCAGCCGACGGGCAGGAATGCGCCCCATTCCGGTCATCAAACGCCCCTTGGCGAACTCCCGAAAGCGGACATCGCCATTGGCCCAAAGAACGACCTGTGTGGGGGTCAGTTTCGCCGCAGCGAGGAACCGGGGAGCAGGGTCGTTGTCCTTGGTGGTGACGGCAAATACTCGCATTTGCTGTTCATTGACCAAGCCAGACACTCTCAGTAACGTAATCGAACACTTCTGAGGAGAAGGAGGCACATATGCATAAGCCAGATTCAGTCTGCCGTTCACACGGTATGTGCCACGCAACTTCATCGTTGCCTCCTTTCTTTGCGGCCGTCGTCGACGCCGCTCTCAGGATTGTTTCAACTTGCAACAACTTCAACCCTCCGGCTTTCCAGCCGTCGCACCGCTTTTTCGAAACCTAAGTCTTCTTCACGGCAGCGTTAGAGCTGTTCTCCACGATCCATCGCTTGGCCAAATCTGGATCAATGATCCAAAAGCGCCAGAGCAGGCTATCTTACGTGGGCCGGAGGGAATGTATCTCGCCGGTAACCCGGGCCTTGGCCTTAGCGAGCTAAAGGACACCCTTGCGGACTGGGACTACTTGTACCCCGATGCGCAGTGGCTTCCCGTTGTCAACGACGTTTTACCCAATCGCTTCATGATTGCTCATGACCGAATGCGGCTGGCGCTTGAAACGCGGCCAACTCTATCCTCAAAAGTTCCTGATAATTTGGAGGTGATCGTCAGCTCCGACACCTTGGAAACGTCAATTGAGCACGCAGGCCAGATCATTTCGCGCTGCACTGTCGATATGGCGGTGAACGGTTACGCTGAGTTTGGCATATGGACACACCAAGCTCATCAAGGGCGAGGTTTAGCCAAAGTGGCAGCTTACTCTAGTATCGTCCGAGCTATCGAGCAGGGTATCACGAGCTTTGGATGGCACTGCCATGCGTCGAATACCCGTTCACTTGGGGTCGCAACCTCCCTCGGGTTCAGAGTGACAGATCACTACCAAGCCTATAGTGCCAGCTTGCCCGCCGAGAATGACGGTGATCTCGAAGTGGCCCGGTGCCTGGATCTGGCGGTCCATTTTGATGCCGGAGCTTCAGAAATGTCATGGCTCAACTACCATGCGGCAGCTGGCTGGGCCTTGGCAGGAGAGTTGGGTAAAGCGCTGAGCGCTGTCGAACGTCTCGTAGCGCAAAAATGGAATGGCAAGGCCGAGTGGCTCGAAGCACATTGGGCCTTTGAGAAGATTCGCGCAGATCCTCGTTTCCTCGCCGCAGTTGAGATCCAACGAAAGGCCCATTAATGATAGCGGACTTTCTAGGACCCTGACCGTTACAAGTCGGCGTGTAGAATTGCACGCCGACCATCATCTGACCACGAAATGAGGCGCCTGGGCCACCGTCTACAGTTCGGGCCAAGTTATCTCCTCGACGACGGCCATCGCGCCACCCAATCCATCGGCCATGCACAGTATCTCCGATATCTATGAGGCAGCTTTCGAGAAGCGATCCATGCGGTCCGAATGACCCGGAACGGGTCGTAGTCTGAATGCCTTTGCGGGGTCGGCAGCGGTCTGGCAGCGACGCGCCCCATTTCAGACGTTAGACACGAGCTGGCGAATTCCGAAAAGCGGACATTCCTTTCGCTTCCCGGCGACAAGCTCTTGGGGGCTGGTCAGCTTCTAGTCCGTTTCGTCAGAAATCCGGATTTGGTGGAACTGCTTGGTTGGATTGGGTCCAAGGGGTTGCCGTATAGGTCCTTGAACACAGCAACCGTCCCATAGTGCTCCTGTCTCGGCTGCTCGCAGAACGCCACCCCTGCAGCCAGGTAGCGCGCATGATCACAGGCGAAGTTGTCCGTTTCTAGGAATAGAAAAACACGACCGCCTGCCTGGCGTCCAACCGCGGCGGTCTGCTCGTCCCCGACGGCCTTCGCAAGAAGCAGCGATACCTGACCACTTTCGGGGCCGACGACGACCCAGCGCTTTTTTTCGACAATCTCGTGTCGTCCCTCAGCTCGAAGTCGAGTTTGCCGACATAGAAGGCGATCGCCTCGTCGTAGTCGCGCACCAGCAGCGATACGAGGGACAATCGTTGGTGTAAAATCGTCTCGTCCAGCGTCATTGCGGGTCAACGCGGTTTTGGGAATCCGCATTCTGAATAAGTTCCTGAAGCAGTCCAGGCATTGCTTTAGTCGGCTGCAACAGGGGATCATCGGAGCGCAGATATAGATAGATTTCAATACACGCCTCGATAGCCTTCCTGACGGAGGAAGCATTGTGATGGGCGACGGTAGAGGCCAGTTTTCCGTGCTCGTCCAGCCGAAGGGTCTCCAGGCGCCGCCCCCCCCCCGCTGGTTCTTGCCGGCGCGGCGATAGATCATTGGCCCGAGAACCTGCTCACGGAAGAAGCCAAGCATCCCAATTGCTTCGTAAAGTTCGCCGCGGGCAAGCTTGGTCGCGGCATAATGTAGCCAGATCCACGCCCGCGCTTCGAACCATTCTGAGGGAAGGTTGGGCCATTCGACGTCTCCAGCCTGCATACGCGCTTCGATATCTGCCCAGTCCCTCGCAAATAAAATTGCCCGCCGTTCGATCTGATGATCGAAGTCGGACACGACGACGAATTTCAGATCGACGTGCAGAAGCGGCGGACCATACAGGCAGATCAGCAGGCGCGGCTCCCCGACATGCTCGCCGGTAAAGGCGGTGAGAAAATCGGTCAAGGCGCTGGCGAAAGCCAGTCGCGTCGCCATGACGTCGGCATAGCTTTCTTCATTGACGATGATGACGAAATCCAGGTCGGAATGTTCGTCCAGACCGCCGTGAATATATGAACCGCCGATCAGAAGCGCGCTGAATCGCGTGTCGGACGCTACCGCATTGCGGACGCGCTCCAGGACGGTGCCATGAGCTTGAGGAAGATTGCTGGGCATTTGATTCTCCTGGCCAGCACTTCAGGATAAAACCGACCGCTCGCCCGTTGCAACCGGCCTGCGCCGGCCGCTCACGACTTGTCCTGTGCGTTCGCGTTGAATGGCCAACAACCGTTATCGGTTTGCCAGCTGCCGAATTGCAGAGCGTCCCATTTTTCAAGACCGTGCTCGCGCTTTCCCAAAGGACGTCATCCGGTTTGTCTTGTCACCGCATCATGGTGGTACTTTAGCAAACCGGTGGGTTTCATCTGCCCAAACCGTGATCGGAGGTTTCGCAGCTTTCGGCCAACGGGCGGCGGCCGACGAGCTACTGACATATGCTGACGTGATATGCGCCTAAGTCAGACTTAGTTTATTCACGGAGCCTTCATGATCACCGGACACGTTTTTATCGGCACAAGCCTCGACGGTTTCATCGCTCGACGTGACGATGACATTACCTGGCTGACGGACTATCCGACCCTAGGCGAAGACCATGGCTTTGCCGACCATATGGCGCGTGTCGATGGCGTGATCATGGGTCGCGGAACCTACAATGTCATCAAGAACATGCGCCCGTGGTACTATTCTAAGCCTGTGGTAGTTCTGAGTGGCTCGCTTCGACACACAGATATCCCAACCCAGATCTCGGACAAGGTTGAAATTCTAGATGTGCAGCCGGATGCAGCCATGCGCATCCTCGAAGATCGTGGTTGGAAGGCCGTCTATGTGGACGGGGGAACGGTCATTCAGTCATTTCTAAGAGCGGGGCTTATCGAGGACATTGTTATAAGCCGTATTCCGGTCCTGATCGGGGAAGGCATTCCGCTGTTTGGGCCTCTCAATGGCGACCTAATACTCGAACACGAGGAAACGCGCAGTTTTCCCTCTGGCATGGTGCAGTCGCGTTATCGGGTGAAACGTTAAAGGCAGGCTGCAACCGAGCCACAGGGAAAACTGTGCGGACAGTTGGTACAATGCGGGCGCTCATCCTTCAATCGGTCGCTATGCGCCCCATTCCCGCCGTTCAAGCTGCATTTTTGATTTCGCGAAAGCTACGGGTCCGCTTCGGCCGCCGCCAAGGCTGAAGTGGGGTAGGTAGCCGACAGTCCGCTTTTATTCTAGGTAGAGTAAAAGCAGACATTTTAGGCGGCGTTAAGTCGCTCCCATTCGTGTCGAAGGATCGCGTATTGCATCGTGTTTTCGTAGATTGGATTCCCGTCCGCGTCTGCCTGAAAAGTTACATATTCGAGAAAGATGCCCTCCTCGCGCATGCCTAGCTTCTCGCATAAGCGCCGCGATGGCGTATTGTGGTCTTCGACATAGGCATAGAGGCGCCGCATGCCGTGATTGGCGAAGAGGTCAGCGCATAATGCGCGTGCCGCCTCCAGAGCGTAGCCTTGCCCGCCGAAACTTGGATTAAAATTCCATCCTACTGACGCCGTATCCGGACGTTCGCGCTCGCCTTCCGGCCACTTTGGATCGATGTGGACAAACAAGTCTCCGATGAGCTGCCCGGATCCCTTTAGACAGACTGCGATAAATTCATCGCCTTGTGAGCGTTTCGCCGCTTCTTCTCTGGCGGCAGCGAGGTCAGCAAGTTTGAGCGAGAAGAAGCAGCTCGCTGTCGGCGCCTTTAGATAGGCAAATAGCGATTCAGCGTCGCTTTCTTCAAACCTTCTCAGCACCAACCGGTCAGTCTGCAGACTATTCAAAGGCTTTCTCCCGTCGTAAATCTGCTTTTGTGGCCGGCAAAGTGACCGTGATGCGCGCGCCATGACCGGGGGCGTTTTCACTGCGCACTTGGCCGTCATGCGCATGGGCGATGGCTCTGACGACCGACAGCCCCAAGCCGCTACCGCCCTTATCCCGCGCTCGAGACTCTTCGTCCCGCCAGAATGGCTCAAAGGCATTCCTGAGCGCTTCAGGCGATAGCCCTCCACCATTGTCGGTGACCGTCAACACGGCGTGGCCCTGCTCCAGTTTGGTGGCAATCGCAAGCGGCTCACCCGCGGCGTAGCGCATGGCGTTGTCGATGAGGGCCAGGACGACTTGATGAAGTCTTGCAGGATCGGCAGCAGCGGGCGCTGGTTCGAGATCAAGATGAAGGCTCATCGATTTTGCATGCAACGCATCGGCCGAGAGATCGGTCGCGGCGCGCACAATGCTTGCCAGGTCCGTGTCGACCACGGACAGTTCGAGCGTACCTGCATTGAATAGGCCAAGCGTGCGCAGGTCCTCGACGATCCGCGTCATGCCATCGACCTGGCCGATCAGCAACGCAACAAGATCGTCATCTAGGGTAAAGACGCCATCGGCGACGCCCTGCAAGCGGCCCTTCAGGATGGTCAAAGGCGTCCGCAATTCGTGGGCCGCGGCAGAATTTGAGTAGCGCAATTCGGCTTCGGCGCGTACGAGGCGCTCAGCCATGGCGTTGAAATCCTCGACGAGTCGGGCAGATTCGCCAAAGCCCTTGATGTGGGGATTGGCGCGAGCAGTGAGATCGCCTGCAGCAACGGCTCGGATGGCGCGCGCGACTTCGAGGAGAGGGACCACGATCCGCCGGGAGAGCCAGACGCCGCCAAAGGCGGCGATGGGAAGAACGATCGCCAGCGTCAGCAGCAAATAGCTCCAGTCGATCCACGACCAGAAAGTCTCCGTTTCCGAGACCTGCGGAAAGAGGCGCTGGACGAGATCGAAATAGGTTGGAAAGCCGAGATAGGCCACGAGGGCACCAGCGACGGCGAGCGCTATCGCGATCAAGACGATCTGTAGCGCAGTCCCGACCTGTCTAGCCATTTGGTGTATCCAGGCGATAGCCAACGCCGCGGATGCCGGTGATCAGATCGGGCAATCCTGCAGCGCCGAGCTTTCGGCGAAGATTGCTCATATGGCTATCGACGGTGCGGTTCATCGCCTCGCCTTCCGGCAGGCAAGCATCGATCAACTCGCTCCGCTCGAACACCCGATTGGGGGAGCGCGCCATATGTTCGAGCAGCCGATACTCGGTGCGCGTGAGTCCCAAAATACCGGTGCCGACCTGTACGGTCATGGCGTCGCTATCGATGCTGAGCGGGCCGAGCCGCAAGACGGAAGTCGGCCGGCCGCCCTGGCTGCGGCGCAGGATGGCGCGTGCGCGCGCGACGACCTCCAGAGGGTTGAACGGCTTGACCACATAATCGTCAGCGCCGAGCCGAAGCGCCTGGAGCTTATCAAGATCCTCGGCCAGGGCGGTGACCATGATGACGGGCGTATCGTCGACGCTGCGCAGCGCTGCAAGCGTTTCAAAACCATCCATCTTAGGCATCTTAACGTCGAGCACCACAAGATCGGGCTTCAGCCGCTGATGATGTGAAAGACCAACAACGGGATCTGTTGCGCTGACGGTTCGGTAGCCGTCGCGCTCGAAATAGGCCTGCAGGATGCGGACGATTTCGATGTCGTCCTCGATGATGAGAATGAGCTGATTGGTCATGGCACGGTTCAGCCGATCGTCGCCAATTGGCGGTAGCGTCCATTGGCAGCAATGAGCTGATCATGACTTCCCATTTCGACGATACGTCCTTGTTCCAAGACCACGATCTGATCCGCATGGCGCACTGTCGAGAGACGATGCGCAATGGAGACCACAGTACGATTGTGACGCGCAGCAAGCGCTGCGGATAGAGCATTTTCGGTCTGCGGGTCGAGAGCGCTGGTTGCCTCATCGAGCAAAAGCACTCGCGGATTGCGCAGGATCGTTCGCGCCAATGATAGCCTTTGTCGTTCGCCACCGGAAAACTGATAGCCCCGCTCGCCGACTTCAGTCCCGATGCCCTTCGGCAGGCTGTTCACCTTGTCCCAAAGTTGAGCCAGCTTGAGTGCGTCCTCGATTTCGCCCGCAGACGCATCAGGCTTGGCGAACCGCAGGTTTTCTTCGATGCTGGCGTTAAGGAGGAAGGGATCCTGCGTCACGACTCCGAGGATGTGGGAGAGGCTTTCAAAGCTGAAATCCTTGAGATCGATTCCATCGAGCGTCACCCGCCCGCTGTCGGGATCATAAAGGCGCGCCAATAGATAACCCAGCGTGCTCTTGCCCGAGCCCGTGCTGCCGACAATGGCAGTGTGCGTGCCCGCTGGAATGCGCAAATCTACATGATCCAGCGTCTGACGCTCGGAAGCCGGATAGGAAAACGATACGTCTTCGAAAACGATGTCGCCACGAACGCCTTCTGCGTCGACCTCGACAGGCGTTGCAGGTTCGACCAGCGTCGGCTTGGTATCGAGGGTGCCGAAAACCCGCGTCAGCAAAGCGCGTGCCTTGCGCAGTTCAACCCGCGCTTCGAACAATTCGAGCATGGGCCAGAGCAGTTGTTCCTGCAGCGCGATCAGCGCAACCAGGGTTCCGATGGAAACACCAAACCCCTGAGCCAGCATCAGCCCGCCGATAAGGAAGGTCAGCGCCGGCAGGATATCGAGCGCGAACATGATGATGGCGATTTCCCACTGACCCGCCGTGTGGGATCGGAGCTCCAGCCGGGCAACATCGGACGATGTTTGCCGGAAAAGCCGAACAAGGTGATGGGCACGTCCCATCGTGCGGCCCAGAATGAAGCCACCGGCCGAGAGCGATTCAGTCACCGTCGCCGACATATCGGCAATGCGCTCCTGCTGCTGGAACGTGATGCGCTCGCGCAGGGCCGCAACGCGATTGTTGAGCCAAAGCAGGATCGGCATGAAGCAAAGCGAGGCCAGCGCCAGGCGCCAATCAAGAAGGACCATTGCGACTACAGTCGTCAGCACCACGCTGACATTGCGGGCGACGTCGGTCGCGGTATTGGTGAACAGGGATTGGAGCCCGGCAATGTCGCTCGACATGCGCGACTGCACCTCGCCGGTTCGCGCGGTCGCGAAAAAGGCGAGCGAGAGCGATTGCAGATGCTCGTAAAGCCTCACCCGCAATTCATGCATGAGCTGCTGCCCGATATGGGTCGAGACATAGGCCTGCAATACGCCTGCGATCGCCGACAGCACGGCAATTCCGATAAGTCCGCTGCAGAGCCAGACCAGGAGTGTGGCATCACGGGCCGGCAGCGCGTCGTCGATAATGCCGCGCATCATGAACGGCGCCGTCGCTCCCGCTATGCCGGCGATGACGATCAGGATAAGGACGATCAGAAGCGCTCGGACATGGGGACGGAAGAGAGCGAGCACACGCCACCAGGGCGTGTGCTGCTGGGCCGCAGCCTCATAATCTGCGAAGTCGTCGTCGAGGTCATGCATGGGTTGAGCTCGCAGGTGGGAGGTCGGCGGTTTGAGGAACGATCTTCTGCTTGCGGCCAAAGATCGACATGACGACGAAGTAGAAAACCGGGACAAAGATCAGCGCAAAGATCGTGGCCGCGATGACGCCACCGAGGACGCCGGTTCCGAGGGCCTTCTGCGTTTCGGCGCTGGCGCCATGGGCATGAACCAGCGGCATGACACCAAGGGCGAAGGCCAGCGAGGTCATGACGATAGGCCTGATGCGCAGCCGTCCGGCTTCGACGATCGCATCCCGCAGCGCCCACCCTTCAGCAAGCTTAGCTTTTGCGAATTCGACGATGAGAATGGCGTTCTTGGCGGAAAGCCCGATGACGGTGATGAGGCCGACCTTGAAGAAGACGTCGTTGGATTGTCCGCCCAGTTGCACAGCTGCAACCGAACCGATGATCCCAAGCGGCACCATCATCATGACCGACAGCGGCACGGTCCAGCTTTCGTAAAGCGCGGCAAGGACCAGGAAGACGACCAACATCGAGATGGCGATCAACATGGGCATCTGCGCGCCGGACTGACGCTCCTGCAGCGACTCGCCAGTCCATTCGATGCCAAAGCCTTCCGGCAATTGCTGGACGAGACGCTCGACCTCGGCCATGGCATCGCCATTGGCCACGCCCGGCGCGCCCTCGCCCTGGAGGGAGTTGGCGAGATAACCGTTGTGCCGGGAAATCTGGGCCGACGCACTGTTCCACTTGGCCGTCACGACTTCGCTCAACGACACCATGCCGCCCTTGTCGTTGCGGACAAAGAGCTTGAGGACGTCGTCGACATTCATGCGATAGCGCGCATCCGCCTGGACGATCACCTGCTGCAGTTTGCCGCCATTGGAAAAGTCGCCGACATAGCTCGAGGTGATGGCGGTCGCGAGCGTGTCGCTGATCGACTGGAATGCGACACCGAGAGCCTGCGCCTTGTTGCGGTCGATCTCGAGCTGGACATTTGGACCATTGGGCAAGCTGTTCTGATAAAGGCTCGCAAGCTTGGTCGACTTGCCGGCCAGATCGAGCAACTGGTTCTGGGCCGCCATCAGCGCGTCGAGCCCCTTCCCGCCGCGATCTTGCAACACGAAGCTGAAGCCCGAGCCGCCGCCAAGTTCGTCGATCGGCGCCGGCAGTGATACCATGACCGAACCTTCCGGAATATCGGCCATTGCCGCTGTCATGGCTGCAACTTCCGCGCTGGCTGGCATATGGGCGCGGTCTTTCCAATCTTTTAGCGTCACGAAAGCCATGGCCGCATTGGACCCCGAGCCCATGAAGCTGAAGCCGTTGATGAGGAGATTTTCCTGTGTCGCCTCGCGTTTCAGGACTTCGGAGTTGAAGAGGCTCGTCACCTTGTCGGTACGCTCCTGGGTGGCGCCGGCCGGCAGCGTGATCGACACTGTGTAATTGCCCTGGTCTTCGTCAGGCATGAAGGCCGACGGCACCTGCGGGAACCAGAAAACGAGCGCGCCGACGAGAACGGCGTAGAGCGCCATCATCCGTCCTCCGCGCCGCAGCAGGCCGCCGACGGTCTTGCCGTAGCCACGCGTGACTTTGTCGACGCCGTTGTCAAAGAGCGCGAAGGGCAGCCACTTATTTTTATGATGATCGACCGGCTTGAGGATCGTCGCACAAAGCGCTGGTGTGAGGGTCAACGCCAAGAAGGCCGAAAAAAGGATCGACACCGACATCGACAGCGTGAACTGGCGATAGATGGCGCCCACCGACCCACTGGCCAGACCCATGGGAATGAACACGGCGACCAGCACGGCCGTGATGCCAATCACCGCGCCGGTGATTTCCTTCATGGCCTTTCGCGTGGCGTCCCTGGGTGAAAGCCCTTCGGTCGCCATGATCCGCTCGACGTTCTCGACCACCACGATGGCATCGTCAACGATGATGCCGATCGCCAGCACCATGCCGAACATGGTGAGGACATTGATCGAATAGCCCGTCAACTGCATGACCGCAAAAGTGCCGAGCAGAGCGACTGGTGCAACGATGGCCGGGATGATGGTGTAGCGGACGTTCTGCAGGAAGATGAACATCACGGCAAAGACCAGCGCCATGGCTTCGAGCAGAGTGTAGATCACCTTCTCGATCGACACCTTGATGAACGGCGACGTGTCGAAGGGCAGCGCATAGGACATCCCCTCCGGCATGGAAAGTTTCAACTCGGCAAGGCGCGCCTTGACCGCATCGGCCGTCGCCACGGCATTGGCGCCGGGCGAAAGCTGAATGGCGGCGCCGGTTGCCTGATTGCCATTCTGCTGCATGGAAAAGCCGGTTGTCTGCGCACCGATTTCGACGCGCGCAACATCGCTCAGCAGCACCGTAGCGCCGTTGCGCTCGCCCTTGATGGCGATTTTGCCGAACTCTTCGGTCGTCTTGAGATCGCTGCGCACGGTCAGCGGCACGGTGATCGTCTGGCCCGGCACGGTCGGGCCCGAGCCAAGTTGTCCCGGCGCAATTTGCAGATTTTGCCCCTGGATGGCCGCGGTCACATCGGCGAAGCTGAGGCCAAGCATTTCAAGCTTGAGCGGGTCGACCCAGATGCGCATAGCCTTTTCGGTGCCGAACGACTGCAGCCGCCCCACGCCCTTGATGCGCTTGAGTTCGGGGACGATGTATTTGGCGAGATAATCCTCAAGATCGAGCGCCGAGAAGCGCTTTCCCTCCGAGGTCAGGGTGACGATAGCCAGAAAGCCAGATGTCGCAGATTCAACGGTCAGCCCGCTCTGGCGCACCGAAGCCGGCAGGCGCGGTTCGACACCTTTCAGGCGGTTCTGCACGTCAACCATGGCAAGCTCGGGGTCGGTGCCCGGCGCGAATGTCAACGTGATATTTGCGCCACCAGTGCTATCGGCCGAAGAGCCGAAAAAGAGCAAATTCTTGACGCCGGTAAGCTCGCGCTCGATCGGGATGACGACGCCCTCATTGACGGTCTGCGCCGAGGCGCCGGGATAGCTCGCCGAGACACTGACGCTTGGCGGCGCGATCGAGGGAAAACGCGCAACCGGTAGCTGCGGGATGGCGATGACGCCGAACAATACGATGAACGCGGCCACCACCCACGCAAAGACGGGGCGATCGATGAAAAACTGGGGCATTTGTTTCGCCTGAATTTAGTGGGTTGCGGCCGGCTCGGCCGCGGGGGTAGCTGCAGCAACAGGTTGGGTGCCGAACGGAATGGTCCGAACAGGTCCTGCCGCTGACAGCTTGTCCTGCCCCTCAACGACGATGCTGTCGCCAGCCTTGAGACCACTCGTCACGATGTAGCGGCCCTCGACCAGTTCACCCAAGGTCACCTCTGTCGGCGTTGCCTTTTCTCCCGCGACGACGAAAACGCTGGGCACGCCCAAGGTATCGCGCACCACCGCCTGCTGCGGCACGCTGATAGCGTCGGGATAGGTGCCGCGGGGCACGCGCGCCCGGACATACATTCCTGGCAACAGGCGGCGATCGGCATTGTCCGCTTCAGTCCGCAGGCGAACATTGCCAGTTCCCTCATCGACACTGATATCGGAGAAAAGCGCTTTGGCCGAGATCACGCCATCGTCGCCCTCGCCAGCGAGGATTTCGATCGGGATCGTGCCTGCTTCCTTGAGGCCACCCCTTCTCGCCAGACTGCGCAAATGCTCAAGCCGCGAGGCAGGCTGGCGAATATCGATATGTACGCTGTCGATCTGCTGGATCGTCGCAAGGCTTGTCGAGCTGGTTGCTTCGGCAAGCATGCCCTCGCCCACCGCTGCAGCACCGATCTGCCCATCGATCGGCGCCTTGATCGTCGCGAGATCGAGCGATAGGTTCGCTTTCTTGAGCGCGGCCTCGGCCTGGGCCACATCGGCTGCCCCCTGCGCGCGCTGCGAATTGGCAAGATCATAGGCCTGGTCGCTGATATTGTTGCTGACCTTGAGCGCATCGGCGCGTTCTAACTCTGCCGTCGTCTGCTCGAAGACGGCCCGAGCCTTCTGGAGCGTGGCTTCGGCGCTGGCCACGTCGGCCGCGTAGCTTGTGGCGTCGAGCGCAAAGAGCGCCTGCCCCTTTTTGACCTCAGTACCCTCCTCAAAGAGCCGCTTGACGATGAGACCACTGACCTGCGCGCGAACCTCCGCTGTGCGGAAGGCGGAAACACGCGCCGGCAGTTCGTCCCAGACGGTGATGGAATTGGCTTGGAGAGTTGCCACCGAAACAAGTGGCGCTCCAGCAGCTTCAGGAGCTGCTGCCTCCTGTTGAGCAGGGGAACAGGCGGCCAAGGCTGCTACGATCATCAGGGCTGGCAAAATGCGAAACGTCGAAGAACTCATGATGTTTCTCGCAAAAAACTGGGCGGTGCGATCAGCGCAACACGGCGGAGGAGACAGAAGGCGAGCCGCCCAACACACGGAAAATCTGAACTTCGGTGACCAATTGCTCGAGCCGATTGGCCGACAGCGCCCGATTGGCCGCCCGGCTGCGCTCCTACGCATCAAGCCAGACACGCAGGGCAATAGAGCCTGCGCGGTAACGCTCTTCGGTCAGCTTCTCGGCTGATTGCGCGGCCTCGAGCGCAGCCCGCAACCGATGCGACTTCTGGTTCAGGGTCGTTCGCGCGCTGAGCGCCGGGCCCGTGTCACTAAAGGCCGTCAGCAGCGCCGAGCGGAACTCGGTGACGGCGAGCTGATAATCCACCTCAGAGACCTTCACCCGCAATTCGCCATCCCGGAAATTGAGGAATGGCAGCGCCAGCCCAGCGCCAAGCGTAGCAATTGGATTGGAGAGAATTTGAAGAAGTTCGGTGCTGGCCGAGCCGAGATTGCCAGTGAGCGTGATTTGCGGATAAAGGCTTGCCCGTGTGCCATCGACATTGCGCAAGGCGGCCCGCAGCCGCAGTTCCGCGGCGCGCAGGTCCGGACGGCGCGCGAGCAGATCTGCCCGCAAGCCGGCAGTGATCTGCACCGCCGTGCGGCGCGGCAATTGCTGCGGCTCGGCTACAGGATTGGCAACCCCGTTGAGCAAAACACCAAGGGCATTTCGAAGCACGACACGGTTTTGCTCAAGATCGGAGAGCGAGGCGGCCTGGCTCTCAACCGTCTGACGTATCTCGGCCAATTCCAGCTCTGTTGCTGCGCCCGCTGCAGCCTGGCTTTTGATCAGGTCCTCGACCTGGCGGGCAATCTCGAGCGAAGCGCGGGCTGCGCTCAGATCCTGGTTCGTGTAGGCAAGACGCCAATAAGTCTCGATGGTCGAGGCGATGACCGTGGTCCGCGCCGCCTCCACATCTTCAGCCGAAGCAGCGGCTTGCAATGCCGCCATATCCTTGCTGCTGGCCAAGCGGCCCCAGAGATCGACCTCGTAAGACGCTCCCAGTCCGAGACTGAAATTGCTGCTGGCAGCGCTCGTATCGGTCAGGGGCACATTGCCTTGCGCGTTTCCCGTACCGGTGAGCTGAGGAAGCTTCGCCACCCCAGCCAGATCCGCCTGCAACAGCGCCTTTCGCACGCGTAGATTTGCCGCGAACAGGTCGTTGTTATTCGCAAGAACCGTCTCGACAAGCTGGTCGAGTTTCGGATCGCCAAAGCTGCGCCACCACTGCACGGCAGCGACCGGGTTGGAAATTCCTGCACTATCTGTCCAGGCCGATGTATTCGGCAGCGCCGGCCGGACATATTGCGTGGTGAGGCTCGAGCAGCCCGCCAGCAAAACGGCAGGAAAAGCAATTGCAATTCGGAAAGAGGACATCACTGAACCAGACGCTCATGAACACGACCGGCATCCGGCCCAAGGTTCAGTCATCAGATCTGTGTGGAGCAATCATCGAGGAATGGTGCAGATTGCGTGGAGATCGAGGCAACGAGCAGTCTGCGGCACCTCGGCAGGGCAACTTTCGGTCAGCAACGAGGGCGGAGAAGCGATCGTCGCGCGCCCTAACACCGTCTAAAGTCCAGGGGAGCTCTTGCAACGTTGGCTCTATGGCCAGGGGTATTCGGCGACGGGATAGCCTTGGGCGATCAAGTCGTGAGCAAGTTGCCGGCGATAGGATACGACATTGCCGACGTCCTCATTCTTGAGTTCGGCAACCTCTTCCGCCGTAAACGGCTGGTACGTTTCGGGCAACGACTCCCCGGCATAGGTTTCCATGATGTAATTGAGCAGTTCGGCCAATTCATTGTCGCTAAGACCGGAATTGATGACACCAGGGACATGCAGAAGATAGCGTCTCGTGTCTGGGTTGTGCGTGAAGACACCAACCTTGCCGACGAAGTCGGGGATGCCCGCCGAAGGCAAACCCGTGCCGTCCTGAAGATGACACCCGAGGCAGCGCAGCACGTAGTTGACGGAGGCCGAGCGCTCGCCAGCCAGCGCGGGCGCTGCGGAAAGCATCAGAACCGACACGATGACGCGCCCGATCATTGGATGGCCTCCTTGCGGATGGCGCGAAGATCGGCGTGGGAAGGCGGCGACTGACGTGCCGCCGCAAGCGTCTCGTCTGAGACCTCGAGTGCCAGGCCATTGAGATCGTGGAGCACGTAATCCGCTACGGCCTTGAGTTCTTCATCGGTCATCCAATCCTGCGGAGGCATGGCCAGACCGATAAACTTCTGTCCACCGGCGGTGATGGTGCCTGTCAGCCCACCGATCATGACACCAGCTATATAATCGGAACTGAGCGGGCCCAAGCCTGACCATAGTGCCGTGTCGGTCAGCGGCGGTGCAAGGCCAGCTTGTCCTGCGCCCTCAAGCTGGTGGCAGCCGCTGCAATTGTCGACGAAGAGGGCTTTGCCGGTCTCGTCGGCCATTGCTGGCGCTCCGGAGAGCGCCAGCAACAGGAAGGAAATATTCGCAAGCCTCATTCGGCAAGACCCACGACGATAGCGACAGTGCAGTGAATACCTTTGTTGTCATTGGCCTGGCACCAGCTCGACTCGCTGGCGAGCCCCATCAGATAGCCGGGACGGTCCCCTTCCTGGCGCGAACAGCCCTCGCCGCAACCGCCGCCCTTTCCGCAGCAGTCGTTGTAGGAGACGAGATAATCCTTATCGTCATTAGGGTTGCGGCAGGTGCCGACCCAGGCAACCTTTGACGGCTGGGTGCCCGGCGGACATTGGGTGACCGACCCGCCGCACTGGCTGCAAAGCGAACCATGCAGCGAGCAATACCGCCAGTATTCGCAGTCTTCGGGCAGCTCATCAGGCTCGCCGAGACCGCGTGCATAGGCGACGCCGTTCGAATTGTCATAGGGCAGCATCGGCAGGACTACGCCGCCGACCAGCGCCCAGCCGGCCTTTTGCAGGAAGCTGCGGCGCCCAGCGCGGTGGGCAATGTTGCGGGCCCTCGTTTCGGCCGCTCCATCCATCCAGGTGAAGAAATTTTCCAAGAGTTTAGCCATAACGGCTCTCCTAAATGCGTTCGGGAACTAGTGCTGAACCGCTGGCTGCTGATCGATATAGGACTGGATCGAGGCGACCTTCATGTCATAGGCATTGAAGAGGCTGTCGAACTGCTCGCGGCTGTTGATCAGGCCCTTGGCGCGAATGGTGCCGTGCTGGTCGAAAAGCACCGCATAGGGCAGGCGAGCTACGCGATAGGCGAGGCCCAATTCGGTCGAGACTACGTAGGGATAGTCTCCGAGCTTGGCCGTTTCGATGAAGCGCTCGTGCTGCGCCTTCTGGCCATCGCTGGCGAGCACAACATCGAGCCAGCGCGATTCCGCTTTGCGAACGGAGTCGATGATGGGCAACAGCTTTTTGCAAACCGGGCAAGTGGGCGACAGGAAGAAGACCAGCGTCGCCTTGCCTGGCTTGGGCCCAATATTGACGGTGCCGCCAGTGAGGCTTGGAAGGCTGAAGAGCGGAGTCATCTGGCCCACTTCCGGACCGGAATCGTTGACGAGCGCCCCCATGGGGGAAACGCGTTCAAAAAGAATGCCTACCTGCCGGCCGAGGGCGAGCAGCCCAATGGTCAGCGCCACCACGAGCACGAAAAGCACGGCGATTGCGAAATAGAGGAGTGTCATAAGGTTGGTCTCCGAAACGGCGTCAGCGCGTGAGCCGGGCGGTTGAAGCATTGACGAGGATTTGCTCGATGAGGAGGAACCCCATCCAGAGTGCGAAGCCGGAGGCGATGGCCGCAATGGCGTCGGGCGCAGTCATCGGCCCGAGCGGGAGGAGGATCGCGATCAGTCCCAGCACCGACAGCGCCGCGTTGCGGCCGACCAGTGACCATGAGAGTGGCTGGGCTGCCCCGCCGCAACCGCACTCGATGGTGACGCGACCTCGGCCGATGTTGACGGCCATGGCCGAGGCATAGGCGACCAGCATGAGCACGGCGAGACCGAGCCCGAACACCCTGCCCTGCGGCAGCAATTGCAGCGCGACGACAGCGAGTTCGACGCCGACAATGGCCCGGGACGCAGGAATGACGAGTTGCTCGGGCAAGAGCTTGTAGTCCGCTACAAATCCGGTGAATTCGGTGAATTCTTCCAGCTTGTGCCAGGCTGCCCGCGCAAAGATCAGGCTGATGAAGGCGGTAAGACCCGCAGCAACCAAGGAGTTGAGACTGGCGTCGGTCATTGCCGTGCTGCCAGGGTCGTGGTGAAGCCCTTGGTGGCGTTTTCGGCGACCGGCTTTGCCGCAAACTTGGCCTCCGGATCCACCTCGAACTTGACCACCTTGCCGCCGCCGATGTCGAGGCCGAACAGGGTCGGAACCTCTTCATCCGTAGTTATGACGGATGTGATGCCTTCGACTGGCGTTCGATACAGCAGTTTTTTGTTCTCTAGGTCGTAGGCCCAGATTTCCTCGGCATCATGGTAATGCGAGCCGTCGTGCCGGCCGGATGCCATGGGAACGAAGAGGATGCCGTTCGGCTCGTTATAGCTGACGACGGTATAGCCGGATGTGCCCCAATCGCCCTCGACACCTTCGGCGATCGGCGTGGTCGATACCTCCTTGATGATCCCCCCGGCATCGGACAGGCGATGGACGACGCCCTTATAGGAAATGAAGAGCAGATCGGCGCCCGCACGATCGAAAGAAAGGTAGATGGGGTCTTCTTCAGGATCGAAGATCGTGTCGCTTTTTTGGGATTCGAACGTCGTTCCATCGGCGCTCAACGTCATTGTCGTGAAGGTGCCGTCGCCGCAAATAGTGGAATAGGCATGGCCTTGGACGCTGGGATAAATGCCGAAGCAGCCTGGAGAGGGAACCTCCTGCACCACTTCGCCCTTTTCGAGATCGACCACCGTCACAGACGTCGCGGGCGTCGCGTTCTGGACATAGAGGTATTTCTCGTCGGCACTAAGCTGCATCAGCGAGGCGTCGTCGGTATATTGGGACACCTTGACCGGAAGTTGGACTTCCTTAGTAAGGCTTGCGGTATCGGCATCGAAAATGCGCAAGACGTGCTCCGCCGTGCCGGAGCTGAGGCGGCTATAGTAGCCCGAAACGATATAGACCGTCTTGCCATCGGCCGAGATTGCGAAATGGCTCTGCGCACCCGCGTCGGCAGTTCCAACCACACGCAAATCGTCTGCCGAGTAAAAGCGTACGACGCTTGGGCCGCCGCCCCAGTTCTGAACGTTGACGAAGACCTTGGGGCCGGGGTCGACCATTTCCTTGGCTGTAAGCGTTTCGGGAACGAAGGTCTCTTCCTGCGCCTGAGCCAGGTTGGGCACCGCTAGCTGAAGTGCCAGCACGGCCGAGCAGGTCAAAAGCGAAAATCTGTTGGCCATTGCCATCTCCAATCTCGTGGAGGTGGCAGATCACCAGCGGGCGCGGATCACCGAAATCCGAATCCGAAAGTAATTGTGCTCATTTTTTGCTCAAAAAATTTTGTTGCTCCGTTTTTGCACGGAGGCTACGACTGGGGTAACGCAGGTTAAAAAGATGCCCGCCCTACCATCCTTTTCAATCTCTGCTTTCGCGGATGCTTCAGAGCAGGAGCACGGCCTTATAGGCTGGGACCAACGCTATACGCAGATCAGTCCTGGCCGCTTTGAAGGCACCGTAACGCGCCTCGACTTTGGCCGCGTCAGCATCAGCGAAGAACGCCTGAACGTCAGCGTAGCGGAGGTCACCACTCCACCGCGCGGCAAGGTGGTTCTCGTGCTTCCGGCGCCGGCCGAGGACAGCCGCATCAATGGAAACAAGCGGGAGGGCCCCGGCTTCCTGCATCTGGGTGGGCATGAAATCAATGTGCTAACTGCCTCGAATACCCAAGGCTATTATGTCACCCTCGACGACCAGGACCTTCCAACGCTCGACAAGCGCAAGACCGGGCCGCTCTGCAGCATCGAGGCCTATCCTGGAGCTTACGAGCTTGGCGCCTGGATCACGTCCATCATGTCCGTAGCACCCGAGAGCCTGCAAAGATCGCCACGTGAACTGGGTGCGGCACTGCCTGAACACATCATCGACCGCGTTTCGGAACTTTGCACGTTTCTCTCAAGCGCCGACCGCAAATCTTTGACGGAAAGCTATGCCCATGCGGTGGTACGCAAGGCCCGCCGTATCATCGTGGCGAGATCGCAAAGTCAGCTGACGGTGACCGAACTCGCCCAGGCCATTGATCTGCCGGAGCACGTCGTACGATCGGCGTTCATGCAGGCAGTTGGAGTCAGCCCGCTGGTGTGGCTGCGTCAGCACCGCCTCGACCAAGTCCGCCGAGCTTTGCTCAAGCCCGAAGAAGCACGCAAAGGCGTTGCCCAGATTGCCATGGAGAATGGCTTCTTTCACCTCGGCCGTTTTGCCGCCTATTACACCCAGACGTTTCACGAACTGCCGGTGGAAACTATCCGAAGTGTTCTCGGCTAGCAGTATGTCTTAGGGGTATATGAAATGGCTTGATAACGTCCGACTTCGGGAACAGAGAAGGCTTCTGCCAATGACCAGGAAGGGGTCGATCAGACCGGCGCCTTTGGGGTGGAGGCTGTGTGAAAACCCCTGATCATGGTATGATCTGGAACTGCTTCGGAGGTGCCTTATGGGACGTTTCGTTGAAGGTGCAGACCGCGACCAGGCGAGTTTTCTGCCGGCGCGTCTTGAAGACTATGTTGCCCCCGACAACCCGGTTCGCGTGATCGATGCTTTTGTCGATGAGCTGGATTTGGCCGATCTCGGCTTTTCTCGTGTGCAGCCTGCCGCAACCGGCAGACCCGGATATGCGCCAGGCACCATGCTCAAGCTCTACGTCTATGGCTACCTGCATCAACTGGCCTCGAGCAGGAAGTTGGAGCGCGAGGCTGGCCGCAACATCGAGCTGATGTGGCTGATCGGCAAGCTGGTGCCGGACTTCAAGACAATTGCCGACTTCCGCCACGATAATCCTGGCGCCATCCAGATCGCATGCCAACGCTTTGTCTCCATATGTCGAGCCCTTGGCCTGGTCGGTGGCGGCATGGTTGCCATCGATGGGTCGCGCTTGCGGGCTGTGAACACGCACGAGAAGAACTACACCAAGGGCAAGCTGGCGCGCCGCAAAGCTCATGTCGAAGAGAGCATCGCGCGTTATCTGGCCGAGCTCGAGGAAGCTGATAGCGCCGAGATTGGCCCAGCTACGACGCGGATCGATCACCTGACCGAGCGATTGGCGGCGCTGCGTGGGCGCCTCGGTGAACTTGAGGAGATTGGCCGGCAGTTGGAGGCGTCTCCCGACGGGCAGCTATCGCAGACCGATCCAGACGCGCGTGCCATGTCGACTGGGAGCGACCATCGCGGCGTCGTCGGCTACAACGTCCAGGCTGCGGTCGATACCAAGCATCATATCGTTGTCGCCAATGAAGTGACGAACAGAGGCCATGGTCGGACGCACCTGCTGGAGATGGCCAAGGCGGCGCAGGCCGAGATTGGTGGCTCAGGGATGATCGCCCTTGCTGACCGGGGATATTACGAGGGCGAACAGATCCGATCGTGCGCCCAGGCTGACATCACCCCGATGGTGCCCAAGCCCAATACGTCACCAGCACAGGCGCGTGGCTTCTGGGGCAAGACGATGTTCGTCCATGAGCCAGAGACCGACACCTATCGTTGCCCTGCCGGCCAACATCTGCAGAGGCACCATGCCACTGTCGAAGCTGGCAAGCTCATCAACGTCTATTACAACCAGAGTGCCTGCGGTGCCTGCGCCTCGCGTCCTCTCTGCACGGCAGGCAAGGAGAAGCGGATCCGAAGATGGGAGCACGAGGCTGTGCTCGATGAGATGGAGCGCAGGTTCAAAGCGATGCCCGAGGCGATGGCGGTGCGCCGTTGCACGGTCGAGCACGTCTTTGGCACGATAAAGGGCTGGATGGGCGCCACGCACTTCCGAACGCGCGGCCTAAAGAACGTCGCCACCGAGGCCAGCCTGACCATACTGGCCTACAACATCAAGCGCGCCATCGCCGTCGCTGGCGTTGCCTCGACACTCAAGGCGATAGCGGGGTGAAGCCAGCAGACGCTGCGCTGCTGGAAACTATCCTGGGTCCCTAGAGCAGTGAGTTCTCACACAGCCTCGGGCCGGCAGCGGTCTAGCAGCGATGGCCCCATTTCAGCCGTTCAGAGCCCATTTTCGATTTACTCAATCCTGCCATCCGCTTTGGCGGAGCTCAGGGCTGAAGTCGGGTGGGTTGCAGATTGGCGGCTCTTGGGATCAGGGCGCCAAAAGCAGACCTAAATTTTTGGATAGATGGCTTCGAAATGTAACATACCGTCGGACATACCGATTTCTCACCATGAGGCTTTTCTGAGAAGCGATTTTGCTGGGAGGTTGCGCGGATTCACGAACGCGGTCCATTTCGAAACCGGCGGATGTGCTGGCCAAGCCATCGCAAGTTGTAGCGTCCTCAGTCCAAAGCCCTGCCCACGCAACTTCCGAGATACGGCTATGTCAGTGATGTAGTGGGAGGGATATGCATCTGTGCCCCAAATACATCCAATAAGAGCGACCGGCACGCGTTCAATCGCCGCGACCAGTTGCACTCCATTGGGCTCACCGAGAACTGCCTCCAACCACGACTAGTCAATCGGCCCGAGCTCGAGATCCAGGAGCGCATCCTGAAACCACTCCTGCACCCAAGACCATTCATCGGCGCCAAACTCTCGAAGTACCATCCATCATGCGCTTTCGCTGCCAGCCATCGATTTTAAGGAGGCGGGAAACCGCCCGTCGGCTTTAGTCCAAACCATGGGGGAAGCAGACTTTCCTAGCTGTTGTATGTGAGTGCCCTCAGATTTTTGCCACCATGCGCCCGGTTGCTTTAGGAGCAATCCGCAGCAGTGTTGGGAGCAATTTCATGGGACCTGGAAGTGCCATCGACTTCCTCCTTGCTAAGGCTTCCATCGTGATCTTGGCCACTTCGGCTGTGGTCATTTTCTTTCGAGTTTCCGCAGCGGTTCCGGGAGTATCCGTTGTCGTGGGCAGCAGTTCAAGGACGTGAGTTCCATTCGGCTCAAGCTGCCGTCGCAAACCTTCAGCAAAGCCGTGAAGCCCCGCCTTGACAGCACCATAGGTCGGTGCCCGAGCCGGGGAAACGAGCGCAAATCCAGACGAGACGAAGACAATCGACTGCAGCTTTGGCCAACGCTGAAGCACTTCACTCGTAAGTTCGATTGGCGCGGTCAGGTTGAGCGCAACCTCGTCTTCAAGACCATTTACG
>CAJYKO010000033.1 GCA_913775215.1 uncultured Devosia sp.
AGCCGATCTCCCACTCGTCGAAAAGCAGGCTTTGCTCGACAAGATTATGGCCGGCAAGCACGACGCCACTGACGCCGAACTGTTCCGCGCGCAGATGATGACCGAAATGGCGCTGCTTTCGGTCGAAGACGGCATGGTCATGCAGATCCATGCCGGTTCGCGTCGCAATACCGATCCGCTGCTGTTCGGTGAACGCGGCCCCGATCTCGGTGCAGATATTCCCGGCCCCACCGACTATGTCGGCGGCCTTCGCGCGCTCCTCTCGCGCTGCGGCAATGAGCCGAACCTGCGGCTCATCATGTTCGTTCTCGACGAAACCACTTATGCCCGCGAGCTCGCGCCTATGGCCGGCTATTGGCCCTCGTTGATGATCGGCCCGCCCTGGTGGTTTCACGATAGCCCGCAGGGCATCCGCCGCTATCTCGACCAGGTCGTCGAAACCGCAGGCATTTACAATCTCGCCGGCTTCAACGACGACACTCGCGCGCTTCTCTCCATCCCCGCCCGCCACGACGTCTGGCGCCGCGAAGTCTGCCACTTCCTCGGCACCTGGGTTGGCGAAAACCGCATCAGCAAGTCGAGTGCCGAAGAGATTGCGGTCCACCTGAGCTATCAGGCGGCGAAAGACGCGTATCGGATCAAGTAGGCGACCCCCCACCCAACCTCCCCCTGGTAGGGGGAGGGGTCTTGCGGTGGCCCACAATCGTCGCAGCAACCTCGCTACATCCCTCCCCCTACCAGGGGGAGGCTAGGTGGGGGGTGGCGCCCCACGCACCAAAAACGGCAAATCCCACCACACTTTCATCACCTTCTCGCGCCAACTGCGAATCGCCCGTCGAATCGAACGACGCCTTCTGCTCTAATGGCGCCATGATGAATCAGTCTCCTGTTGAAACCGCCCTCAGCCGCGCCATGATCCGCTGGTCCCTGACCAAGTCGACGCCGGTCAAGGAAACGCCGCGCAGCTGGATTTACCGGGTCGAGCAGAATGGCCGCAATTTTGCGGCGCTCAAGATCATCAAGCCCGAGGCCTCGCGCGAGGAAGGCATGGGCGTGCGTCTCCTTCAATGGTACGAAGGCGACGGCGCGGCTACGGTCTTCGATAGCCACGGCGATACCATTTTCATGGAATGGCTCGATGGCGGCACGCTGGGCGATCCGGTCCGCGCCGGCAAGGACGACGAGGGCACCATCGCTATGGCGACTGTGATCGCCAGCCTGCACCGTCCGCGCCCAGACGCGCCGCAAGAGCTGGAGCCGCTCCGCGATCGCTTCCAGACCCTTTTCGATACCGATGTGCGGGCATGGCCGCACACGGCGCGCGACCTTTATGCCCGTTCGGCCGGCATTGCCTTAAAACTCTTTGATCGTCCGAGCGCCATCGTCCCGCTCCATGGGGATCTGCATCATGACAATGTGCTGAGTTCCGATCGCGGCTGGCTCGCCATCGACCCCAAAGGTGTCTTGGGCGATCCCGCCTATGAAAGCGCCAACATCTTCATCAATCCCGAGCGTGCGGACAAGATCGCGGCGGATCCCAAGCGTATTGCGGCTCGCGCCGATATTCTGTCGCAGCGCCTCGGCTATCCGAGAAAACGCATTCTGGGTTGGGCTGCTGCTCACGCCGCGCTCTCGGCCTGCTGGGACCTCGATGAGGGCAAGCTCATCACCGGGCAACTCGCCGTTTTGCCCAATCTTCTCACCGCCTATGACCTCGCCTGATCGAACCGGATTTCTCTGATGACGCACGTTTCGCGACGCATGGTTCTCGCCCTTGGTGCCGCCGGCCTGCTCTCGGCCTGTTCAGCCACTATCCCGCCACTGCCGGCTGCAACCTCCGACCGCCCGGAAAGCCTGACGCGAGACGAAATTCTTTCGGCCATCAACGCCACTCGCAAGGCGAATGGTGCGCCGGCCTGGGCCTATAATCCGCGCCTCGAAACCGCGGCGCTCTCCCAAGCACGATTGATGGCTCGGAAAGATACGCTCAGCCATGATCTCGGCGTAACCTTGCGCCAACGCGTGACCGAAGCGGGATATTTGGGCGCGGTCGGCGAGAACGTCGCCAAGGGATATAAGACGCTGCCGACCGTGATCGAAGGCTGGCTCGCCAGCCCCGGCAATCGCAGCACGCTGCTCTCGCCCAAATTCATCGAGTTTGGTCTGGCGACGGCACGCACGAGCTCAGGGAAGATTTACTGGGCGATGATCGCAGGCGGCAGTTTTGATGCCTGGCGGGCGTAACCTCGCCAACCCCACTGAATGTCACCCCGGCGAAGACCGGGGCCCATCCCGAGATTTCAAGATGGATCCCGGCTCAAGGCCTGGATGACGGCCGGTGGTTTGAACGAGCAATGCAGGCTCAATCAGCCAGCAAATGCTCTAGCCCCGCTCAAACACCAATACCGTTTCCCGATTGCCATCGCCTCCGGCAATCGGGGATTCGACACTTGTCCGATGCACAAAGCCCTGTGCTTCGACAAAAGCGACAACTTCGCTCATCGCCCGCGCAGACGCATCGGCATCGCTGACAATCCCGCCTTTGCCGACGTGATCGCGGCCGACTTCGAATTGCGGCTTGAAGAGGATGACGGCCTGCGCTTTTGGTCCACAAAGCGCAAGTGGCGCTTCGAGCACCTTGGTCACCGACACAAAGCTTACGTCTGAAACCAGCAGATCGACCGGATCGGGAATTTCAGCCCGCGAAAGCTCGCGCGCGTTAAACCCTTCGAGGCTCAAAACCTGCGGGTCGCGCCGCAGGCTTTCGTGGAGCTGATCGTGCCCGACATCGACGGCAAAAACCTTTGCCGCGCCCCGCTTCAGCAATACCTGGGTGAAGCCGCCGGTTGACGAGCCGACATCGAGACAAACCTTGCCGGTGACATCGAGCCCACCCACATCGAGCCCGGCAATCAGCTTCAGAGCCGCGCGCGAGACATAGCCAGCCGCCGGATCATTGAGCGCTATGGCATCATCCAGGCCCACCATCTGGTTCGGCTTCTTGGCCGGTTCGCCATTGACCTCTACTGTCCCGCGCAGAATGGCGTCGCGCGCCCGGGCGCGGCTCGGCAGCAGCCCGCGCTGCTCCAGTGCCAGATCGAGCCTGATGCGCGCGCTCACCCCTCGACCAGCCGCTTGACCTTGGCAAGCGCGGTATCCTGCGCCTCTTCATAGGCGATAGTGCTCTGGAA
>CAJYKO010000034.1 GCA_913775215.1 uncultured Devosia sp.
TTGGCTGGACGCCAAGATATTAGTGAAGACAGTCGCTTCCGAACTGTTCAGTTCAACAGCCCATTAAGAGGGCCGGTCAGCCAAGAACACCGCTGACGAACTGAAAGGCAGATGTCGTAGCGGCGACCAGCGCGGCAACAAGCAGCCAGCTTGCAAGCCCAAAGCCGAGGATGACCCAGCCGCGCGGCACGTTGACGTGGCCAAAATGGCTATGAATTCCTGTGCTGCGCTGGGACATCTGCAATTCCTTCAGAAACTTGTAGCTCCTGCTACGGCCTCATTGGACGCTCAGAGATTTAACGGTCGCTGACATCGATCGTTGCAATTGTCTGCAATTTGTATGGATCGCGGCATAGCGACTGCCGTGACATTCCGGCGCGAAGCGTTTAGGCAGCACCTTAAAGCCTCTTTCCTGCCTCCATGCCCAATCCTTTACGCACCAGTATTTTGCCCTTTTGCCTCACTCTGGCTATCGCCGCTGCCGGTGGCGGCTTGGCGAGTGCTTTCGGCCTGCCAGCCGGCTGGCTGATGGGTTCGGCGCTTACCGTGACCATTGCCGCCATGATCGGGCTGCCGGTGCGCCTTCCCGACGGCTTGCGCAACGTCATCTTCATTCTGATCGGCATGTCCATGGGCGCAACCGTCTCTCCAGACAGTCTGTCCCTGCTCGCCAGTTGGCCGATCAGCCTCGCAGCGCTTGCCATTGAGCTTGCCATTATCATCGCCACTACGGGCTGGATGCTGACCCGGTTTTTCAGGCTCGATCCGGGCACAGCCTATCTCAGCTCCTTCCCTGGACATCTGTCTTTCGTCATGGGCATCGCGGCGACGGGCGTCGGTGATGCAAGACAGATCGTCATCATCCAGGTCATCCGCATCCTGATGTTGACCATTGCCGTGCCGATCGGCGCGACCTTTCTGCCGATCGATCATTTCGAGGTTCGACAGGCGACCGCTTTTCTCGGCCCATTGGAGCTGGTGCTCCTCGCGGCAGGCTGCGCTGCTATCGGCTTTGTTTTCATGCAGCTCAAGGTGCCAGCAGGCATGGTGCTTGGCGCGATGGCGGCGGCGACTGCGGCTAAGCTTGGCGGGCTTTACACAGACGCCATCCCTCAGCCCCTCGTCGTGCTGACCTTTGTCCTGACGGGGGCGATGATCGGCTCGCGGTTCGTCGGCATTACGCGTCGCGAGTTTTTGTCGGCCGCGAAGGGCGGGGTCATCGCCACCGCCATGACCGTCGGGATCGTGACCCTGGTCGCTTTCCTTGTGTCCCTGCTTGTCGATATGCCATTCGGCCAGCTTTGGCTGGGCCTGTCGCCCGGCGCCATCGAAGGCATGGGGGCCCTCGGCATTGCGCTAGGCTATGACACTGCCTTTATTGCCGCCCATCACGTTATCCGGCTGTTGATGCTAAGCATCGGCATTCCTGTGGTTGTCGTCTTTATTCGACGCCATGAGCGCAAGTTGGCACAGCAGCGCCACAATTGAGCGGCATTCAAAGCCGAACGGAGATTTCGAAAATGCGTCCATTTGCCTTCGCCATCGGCCTGACCGCCCTGCTGACCGCCAGCGCCTATGCCGCGCCCTTCTGCATCGACAGCACCAGGGGTATCGAAGTGGCGCAGGGCTTCACCATCGGCGATGATTTCGATGAGGATGACCTCAACGATTTCGATCTCATGCAGCTGCGGCAGCTAGGTGTTGATGCGACCCGCGTCGAACGCTGGAATGGGTGCATTCGCGCCTTTGTCCGTAAGGAGAGCGGGGTCGGCGAAGAGATGCAGTTCTTCCAGCCGGGCAGCTATCAGCGCGTTTACTAAGGCGCTTGGTGCTTAGGCAGCGTCACCGGACGACTGCGCCAGTTTGATGCTATCGACTACCTCCACGGCCGGCACGGTGCGCACCGCGACGGCCGTTTCCGCATCGAGCCCCAAGGCAAGCCGGACATAGGCATCGGTCGAGCAGACTTGCCATTTGGGATCAAAGCCGATCCAGCCGAGCCCGTCGTCAAAAGCTTCGGCCCAGGCATGGAGCGTCGCTTCGCCTTCCGCGAAGCGATAACCGATGACATAGCGTGCCGGAATATCGAGCGCCCGGGCAGCACCGATGAAGGCATGAGCATAGTCAGCCGCCGGCGGCAGGGCTTTCGCTTCGGGTGCCGACTGGCTTTGCGCCTGACCGCCATCGGCCTGCATCTGTTTTTGGGCCGGTTCCGCTTCAGGCAGGCCGAGTTGCTCCCCGACACGCGCCATCAATGCATGGAGCGTGTCGAGCCGGCTTTGCCTGCCATTGCGGAACTTAGCCGCCAAGCCTGCTGATGATTTGGTCAGCGCCGTAATGCGCCGATAAAGCGCGGGCACCGGCTCGCCTGCGGGACGGCCGAGCACACCATGCGTGTCCCGGGTCGTGACCGTGCCACGCACCTCGACGACGATCTCACTGTCTGGCCGCGACAGGTTGACGAGATGAGCAACATTTCCGAAGCCATCGACAAACCGCGCGGCATTGCCGATCCCTGGCATGTCGATGCTCCAGTTTTCAACCGTCTGCGTCGGTCCGCTCAGCGGCGTCAGCAGCAGGTGAAAGACGGCCTGGGAAATACCTTGCGGCAGCGTCAGGGTCAGCCGGTGATCAATGGCAAGGCGCATTGTTGGCCTCAATAGAAGTTGTAGCTGGCCGAAAGCGTGTCGGTGACACGATTATTGCGATCGATGAAATCATTGAGGAATTCGTGGAGGCCATGGGCAAAGATCGCGTCCATGTCCGTACCTTCCACAAGGCTCAAGAGATCATCCACTGCATCCTGGCACGCCTCGCGCTTCCCGTAGATCTTGGCGAGAAGATCAAGATTCTGTTGCACGAACCGCGCGCAATAGATCAGCGAGCGCGGCATTTCTGGCCGGAGGATCAGGAAATCGGCGATGTTATGGGCTTTATAGCGGTCGTGATAGACGTGCCCATAGGCCCGGTGCGCTGAGGCGGCGCGCAGGATCAGCGTCCATTGCTGGATGTCGATCTCGCCGCCAACCAGGCTCGAACGCGGCAAGAGCACGTAATACTTCATGTCGAGAATGCGAGCCGTATTGTCCGCTCGTTCGACGAAATTGCCGGCCTGGAGGAAGGCGAAGCCATCATCGCGGAGAATGGTGCCGAGCAACGCGCCGCGGAATTCGTGGCTCCGCTGACGCACCCATTGCAAGAGCCCGAGGAGCTTGGCACCGCGCACGTCCCGCGGCTTGATCTGCGAGAATTCGAGCCAGGCCCCGTTCATGCTTTCCCACATATCGGTGGTGATGGCGGTGCGGACCGAGCGCGCATTGGTGCGTGCGGCCTGAAGACAGGAATAGACCGACGACGGGTTGGCCGGATCGAACATCATGAACCGGGCAACAGTGTCGACATCGGCCACTTCGTGCCGCGCGGCGAAGGCTTCGTCCATTTCGGCCGCCTGCAGCATGGAAACGAGATGCTCGCTCGCCCCACCTTCGCGGCGGCTGGTTAGCGACATGCGGTAGCCCACTTCCAAAAGGCGGGCCATGTTTTCGGCGCGCTCGACATAGCGCGACATCCAGAAAAGATTTTGGGC
>CAJYKO010000035.1 GCA_913775215.1 uncultured Devosia sp.
GCGCTGTGGCATGGCGAGCCGATGATCAACAAGGCGATTGCCGATGTGAAGGCAGGCTCGTTCACCGCTTCGGATTACGGCATCTATGCCTTCATGGAATATGGCGGTTCGAGCGTGGTGATCGATGAGGCGCTGGCTGGCGCCGATGCGGTTGCGGCGGCCAAGGCCAAGGAAGAAGAGATTTTGGCCAAGACGTTTACGGTCGAGATCGACGACAGCGAGCCGACGTCGTCGCAGTGAGTTTGGGGGGGTGACCCCCACCTAGCCTCCCCCTGTTAGGGGGAGGGATAGCATCGCGTTTTGGGGCGGGCTTGGGCTCGCCTCAGACTTATCTGGACGCCAATGCGGAGCACCCCGACCATGACTAATACCCCTGTGCTCCTGTCGCTTCACAATATCACCAAGCGCTTTGGCGCCTTGACGGCGAATGATGGGATTTCGCTGGATTTGCATCGCGGGGAAATCCTGGCGCTGCTGGGGGAAAATGGGGCAGGCAAGACGACGCTGATGAATATCCTCTTCGGGCACTATGTGCAGGACGAGGGGGATGTGCGGGTTTTGGGCGATGGCGGGCTGACCACTCTGCCCCCAGGCTCGCCCGGCGCGGCGCTGAAGGCCGGGATCGGCATGGTGCATCAGCATTTTACGCTGGCGGAGAACCTGTCGGGGCTGGCCAATATCCGCCTTGGCACGGAGCCGCTTTTATCGTTCGGGCGCGAAGGTGCGGCGCGGGCGAAAGTGCAAAAGATCATTGCCGAGAGCGGGCTTGATGTCGATCTCGACCGGCGCGTCGCCGATCTGACGGTGGGCGAAAAGCAGCGGATCGAGATTTTGAAGGCGCTTTATCGCGATGCGAAGGTGCTCATTCTCGATGAACCGACGGCCGTGTTGACGCCGCAGGAGGCCGATGGGCTGTTTGTCGTGTTGCGGCGGCTGGCGGCAAATGGGCTCGGGGTGATTTTCATTTCGCATAAGCTCGGCGAAGTCCTGGCCGTGTCGCATCGCATTCTGGTGCTGCGCGGTGGCAAGAAGGCGGGCGAGCTGGTCACGGCGAATGCTGACAGGCGGGCGATTGCCGACTTGATGGTGGGCAAGGCTGTGGCGACGGTGGTGCGGACGCCGGCGAGCCCGGGCGAGGTTTTGTTTGCGCTTGAAAATGTCTCGCTGCATGGAGCGAGTGGACGATCGCTCAGCGGGGTCAGTTTGGCGCTTCGGGCTGGCGAGGTCGTGGGGCTGGCGGGCGTTTCGGGCAATGGGCAATCGGGGATCGCTGCGCTGATTTCGGGACTGGCGGTGCCGACAAGCGGGACTATGCGGCTTTATGGTGAGACGGTGTCGCGGGCCGATCCGCGGGCGCTGGTGGCCAATGGCGTGGCGCGCATGCCGGAGGATCGGCAGCATGACGGCGTGGTGGGCACAATGAGCGTGGCCGACAATATCGCCATTGAAGAAGTGCGGAGCGCGGCTTTTTCCAAAATGGGATTTCTGGATCGCAAGGCGATGCGCGAGCGGGCGACAGCGGCCATTGCGGGCTATGATGTGCGCTGCCAGGGGCCGGAGGCGGAAGCGCGGTTGCTCTCGGGCGGCAATGTACAGAAGTTGATCCTGGCGCGCGTTCTTGAACGCGGGCCGCGGGTGATCCTTGCCAATCAGCCGACGCGCGGACTCGATGTCGGCGCGCAGGCTGAGGTACATCGGCGGATTCTTGCGGCGCGGGATCGTGGGGCGGCGGTGCTGGTGATTTCGGAAGATCTCGATGAGCTTTTTGCACTCGCGGATCGCTTTGTCGTGGTGCATGCGGGCGAATTGCATGATGCAGGGCCGAGCGAGGGGCTTGATCGCGGCACCATCGGGTTGATGATGGCAGGACAAAGCCACCTGCGTACGGAGATGGCGTCATGACCATTCGGCTTGAACCGCGCGAAGATGCTGGGCTGGGGCTCAAGATTGGCGTGTCGATTGCAGCGGGCCTCGTGGCACTGCTGCTGGTCGCTATACCGGTGCTGTTTGCCGGGGGATCGCCGCTGACTGCCTATGGCCTGATGATCCAGGGGGCGTTCGGCTCGATGTTCGCGTTCAGCGAGACGCTGAACCGGGCGACGCCGCTGATCCTGACAGGGCTTGCCTGTGCCGTCGCGTTCCGCGCAAAACTTTGGAATATAGGTGCCGAAGGGCAGCTCTATATTGGTGCGCTGGCGGCAGTCTGCGTCGGCAGTGGGCTCCTGCAATTGCCCCCTGCCCTGATGATCCCGACGGTGATGATCGCCGGATTTTTGGCCGGCGGGCTGATGATGGTCATTCCAACCGTGATCAAGCAGCGGTTCGGGGCCGACGAGGTGGTCATCACGCTGCTGCTGAATTTCGTCGTCATTCTCCTCATCCAGATGCTGGTCGAGGGGCCGCTCAAGGACCCGCTCTCGATGGGCTGGCCGCAATCTGTGTCGCTTATTGCCGAAGCAAAACTGCCCAAGCTCTTGCCGCGGCTGCGCATGCATTGGGGGCTGATCGTGGGGCTCGTGGCGGCGCTGGTGCTGTGGCTGATGGTGCGCAAGACCGTGCTCGGCTTTGAAATCCGGGCGGTCGGCGAGAACAAGGCGGCCGCGCGGTTTGCCGGCATTCCTGTAGACGCGACCATGTTGAAAGTGGCGCTGATTTCGGGCGGGCTTGCGGGGCTCGCGGGCGTCGGCGAAGTGGCCGGGGTAAAGGGCTATCTCTCGTCGGACCTGTCGCCGGGATTCGGCTATTCGGGGATTGTCGTCGCCATGCTCGCCGGGCTTTCACCCATCGGGACGGTGATTGCGGCGTTGTTTGTGGCGGCCGTTTTCGTGGGGGCGGATTCGATGAGCCGGGCGACGGGAATTTCGAGTTATATCGCCGATCTCGTCGTGGCTCTGTCGCTGCTCTGCGTGCTGGTCGGCAGTTTCTTCCTGCGCTTCCGCGTGAAGTGGGAACGCCAGAGCGTGGTGGCCTGAGATGGACGTGTTGTTCGACATTCTGGGCTCGGCCAATTTCTGGGCTGCCGCCATTCGCATCGCGACGCCGCTGATCTTTGGTGTTTTGGGCGCGCTGATCTGCGAGCGGGCCGGTGTGCTCAATCTCGGGATCGAGGGAATTTTCGTCGCCGGGGCCATGGCCGGGTGGCTCGCGGTTTATCTCGGCGCGGGGCTCTGGGGCGGCGTGCTGATTGCGGCACTGGCAGGAGCCCTGTTCGGGCTGCTACATGCCTTCCTGACCGTTATCTTGGGCCTGTCGCAGCATGTCTCGGGGATAGGAATTACGCTGCTTGCAACAAGCGTCAGCTATTTCACCTATCGCACCGCCCTGCCCGATGTCAGTTCGCCGCCGCGGATTGCCGCCTTTCAGCCGGTTTCGATACCGGGGCTGTCGGATCTGCCATTTTTTGGGCCGGCGCTGTTTCAGCAGACGCCACTGACGTTTCTGGCGCTGGTGTTCGTCTTGCTGGTCGCATTGGTGCTTTATCGGACACCGCTGGGGCTGGCCATTCGGGCCGTAGGGGACAATCCCGCTTCGGTTGAGGCGCAGGGGCTTTCGGTGGTCGGATTGCGCGTTGGCGCGGTGGTTGCCGGGTCGGCGCTGATGGCGCTGGGCGGGGCGTTTTTGACCATGTCGGCGTTCGATGCGTTCTTCTTCGGCATGGTCAATGGGCGCGGCTGGATCTGTATTGCGCTCGTGGTTTTTGCATCTTGGCAGCCGGGCAAGGCGCTTCTCGGAGCGTTGCTTTTTGGGGCGTTCGATGCGTTTCAGATCCGGTTGCAGGCACAGATCGGGCAAGTGGTGCCGGGTCAGGTGTTCCTGATGATGCCGTATTTGCTCTCGATCGTGGCGCTGATCGTGGTGGCACGGCGGGCGGATTATCCGAGGGCGCTGTTGCAGCCTTGGACGAAGGGACAGCGCCATTAGTGGCTAGGGGCGCTCGCTTGAGTTGGCGACTACCCATTGACTGTCATCCCGGCCTTGAGCCGGGATCCACCCCCAGATCTCAGGATGGGCCCCGGCCTACGCCGGGGTGACAATAGAGTTTTTGGAGGCGCTTGAGCACGACCTCCGCACGCGACAAGGACCAAAAATGTTCGAGCTGAAAATCACCAATGCGACGCTGACGGATGGGCGGAAGGGTGTCGATATTGGCGTCAAGGATGGGCGGATCGCGGCGATCGAGGCCAATCTTGGGGGTGAGGCCGGCGAAGTGATCGATGCGGATGGGCAGCTGGTGTCGCCGCCTTTTGTCGATTGCCATTTTCATATGGATGCGACGCTGTCGCTGGGGCAGCCGCGGTTCAATGAGAGCGGGCGGCTATTGGAAGGCATTCAGATCTGGGGTGAATTGAAGCCGCTGCTGACCCATGAAGCCGTGGTGGAGCGGGCGCTGGCTTATTGCGATCTGGCGGCGGCGCAGGGGCTGCTGGCGATCCGCACGCATGTGGATATCTGCGATGATCGGCTGCTGGGCGTCGAGGCGCTGCTCGAGGTCAGAAAGCGCGTGGCGCCCTATATCGATCTGCAGCTCGTGGCCTTTCCGCAGGATGGGTATTATCGCTATCCCGGCGCGATCGAACTGCTCGACCGCGCACTCGATATGGGCGTCGATGTCGTCGGCGGCATTCCGCATTTCGAGCGCACCATGGCCGATGGCGCGGCGAGCGTGAAAGCGCTCTGCGAGATCGCCGAGAAGCGTGGGCTGTTGGTCGATTTGCACTGCGACGAGACGGACGATCCGCTGAGCCGCCATATCGAGACGCTGACCTATGAGACGCAGCGGCTGGGTCTGCAGGGGCGGGTCAATGGCTCGCACCTGACTTCGATGCATTCGATGGACAATTATTATGTCTCAAAGCTCCTGCCGCTGATGGCGGAGGCGGATGTGTCGGCGACGGCGAACCCCAATATCAATATCGGCATTCAGGGGCGGCACGATACCTATCCCAAGCGCCGCGGGATGACGCGGATTCCGGAAATGCTGACCTATGGGATCACCTGCGCCTTTGGACAGGATTGCATGATGGACCCTTGGTATTCGCTCGGGCAAGCCGACATGCTCGATGTCGCCTCGATGGGCCTGCATGTGGCACAGATGACGAGCCGCGATGCAATGCGGCAGTGCTTTGAAGCCGTTACGACCGGACCGGCGAAGATCATGCACCTCGAGGGCTATGGGGTCGAGGTGGGCAAGAAGGCCGACATGGTCCTGCTGCAGGCGACGGACACGATCGAGGCCATTCGGCTGCGGGCGACGCGGATTGCGGTGATCAAGGGCGGGCGGGTGATCGCTCGGACGGCGCCGCGGCAGACGGCATTGGCCCTGCCCGATCGACCGACACGGCTTGATCCGGCTCGGGTTGGGC
>CAJYKO010000036.1 GCA_913775215.1 uncultured Devosia sp.
GCTATATCTTCGCCCCGGCGCTGAAAGCCGGCGCGTTCAAGGAATTGGCCCTCGCTCTTCAAGCTGCGCCGCTCGGCTATGGCGACATGCCCGATAACAGCGAAATCGTTATAGACGCGGCCTGAAACCGACCTCGACCAATTGCCTAGTCCATGGCAGCCGATTCTTGCGCCGGCCATGGGCTCACGCCCCTTTCCTTCGGCGCTGATTGGTGGCAGGAACGGCGCGTATTTGCCTTTGCCGGAGGAAAGCGTGTCGACCGATCCCAATGAACAACGCAAGGTCCTGCGCGAAGCCGCTCTCCACTTCCATGAATTCCCCAAGCCCGGCAAGCTGGAGATCCAGCCGACCAAGCCTCTCGGCAATCAGCGCGACCTTGCACTGGCCTATTCGCCCGGCGTTGCGGCGCCCTGTGAGGAGATTGCAGAGAACCCGGAATCCGTCGCCCGCTACACCTCACGCCAGAATCTGGTGGCGGTGATTTCCAACGGTACTGCCGTCTTGGGGCTTGGCAATATCGGCGCATTGGCCTCAAAGCCGGTGATGGAAGGCAAGGCGGTTCTCTTCAAGAAGTTCGCAGGGATCGACGTCTTCGATCTCGAAGTCGACGAGCTCGATCCGAAGAAATTCGTCGATGCCGTGGCCCCGCTCTGGCCGACTTTTGGCGGCATCAATCTTGAAGATATCCGGGCGCCGGACTGCTTCGAGATCGAGGAAAACCTGCGCGAGCGCATGCCGATTCCGGTGTTCCATGACGACCAGCACGGCACGGCGATCATCGTTGGCGCTGCGGTGCTCAATGGGCTCGAGCTGACCGGCAAGAAGATCGAAGAGGTCAAAATCTGCACCTCTGGGGCAGGGGCCGCAGCCATCGCTTGCCTTAACGTCCTCGTCGCCCTCGGGGCCAAATATGAGAACATCTGGGTAGCAGATAAGGACGGTTTGGTTACCCACAAGCGTAATGACGTCAACGACAAGTGGCGCGGCCAATTCCGGCGCGAAAGTGACGCGACCACTCTGGCCGAAGTGATCGAAGGCGCAGACGTGTTCCTCGGTCTTTCGGCCGCTGGTGCGCTCAAGCCAGAAATGCTGATGAAGATGGCGCCCAAGCCGCTCATTCTCGCGCTGGCCAATCCGAACCCTGAAATCATGCCCGAAGTCGCCAAGGCGACGCGTCCCGATGCCATGGTCTGCACCGGGCGCTCGGACTATTCGAACCAGGTAAACAACGTCCTCTGCTTCCCCTTCATCTTCCGCGGCGCGCTCGACGTGCATGCGACGACGATCAATGAAGAGATGAAGCTGGCTGCGGTCCGGGCGATCGCCAAGCTCGCGCATGAGCCAAGCCTCGAGGTCTCGCCCTCGGGTGCGCCGGCGGTGTTTGGACCGGACCACATCATTCCCAATCCGTTCGATCAGCGGCTGATCCTGCGCATTGCGCCGGCCGTGGCGCGGGCAGCAATGGAATCGGGTGTGGCCAAGCGCCCGATAGAGGATTGGGACGCCTATCAGGATCGTCTCAACCGCTTCGTGTTCCGCTCGGGCCTCGTGATGAAGCCGATCGTCGATCGGGCGCAGGGGCAGGGCAAGAGGATTGCCTTTGCCGATGGCGAGGACGAACGCGTGCTGCGCGCCGCCCAAGTGGTGCTTGAAGAGCGCATTGCGCGACCGATCCTGATCGGCCGTCCGGCCGTCATCGAGGCGCGCATCGAGCGCTTCGGCCTCAGCATCCAGCCGGGTCGCGATTTCGAAGTGATCAATCCTGAAGACGATCCGCGCTATCGCGACTATGTCAGCCTCTTCCACTCGCTGGTGGGCCGCAATGGCGTGACGCCGGATACGGCGCGCACTATCGTTCGCACCAATACCACTGTGATCGGCGCTCTGGCCGTCAAGCGTGGCGAGGCCGATGGGCTGATCTGCGGTCTGCAAGGTCGCTTCATCAAGCATGTCCGCGACATCCGTTCGATCATCGGCTTGCAGGATGGCGTCAATGACGCGTCTGCGCTCTCGATGCTTATCATGCCACGCGGCGCATTCTTCCTCGCCGATACCTATGTGAACATGAACCCGTCTTCGGACGAGCTCGTGAGTATTGCGCTGCAGGCGCGGGATCACCTCAAGCGCTTCAATATCGAGGCGCGTCTGGCGCTTCTCAGCTATTCCAACTTTGGTTCTCGCGATGGCGACAGCGCCTTCAAGATGCGCGAAGTCTATGCCAAGCTGAAAGCTGTTGCGCCGGACTTGATCGTCGAAGGCGAAATGCAGGGCGACCTGGCACTCAATCAGGAACTGCGCGAGCGCTACGTTCCCGATACCGTGCTGCGCGGCGAGGCCAATCTCCTGCTGTTCCCAGACCTCGATGCGGCCAACCTTTCCATGACCTTGCTCAAGGAGATGAACAATGCTCTCGCCGTCGGGCCCATCCTGATGGGCACCAAGGCGCCTGCGCATATCCTTGCGCCATCGGTCACAAGCCGCGGCATCGTCAACATGGCGGCGATTGCCGCCAATGAAGCTGTGGGAGCCTAGGTCATGATCCGGCACACGGTGGCGTTTTCGCTCAAGCACGCGGCGGGATCGGCTGAGGAAAAGGCCTTTCTCGATGCGGCCCTTGTGCTCAAGGCGATCCCAGGCGTCGAAAAGTTCGAGCAGCTCCGCCAGGTGAGCCCGAAGGCTGATTACGCCTTTGGGTTCTCGATGGAGTTCGCCGATCAGGCTGCCTATGACGGCTACAATGTCCACCCCGATCACGTCGCCTTTGTGCGGGATCGCTGGGTGCCCGAAGTCGCGCGGTTCCAGGAGATCGACTACGTTGCGCTCTGACGCGTGACACGGTAAGACCAGCCCACATCCCGCGACGAAGAGCCGAGGAAGACGCATGAACCAGATCGCTGTGTTCAGTGGCAGTGCGCATCCCGAGCTTGCGAACCAGATCTGCGCGGAACTCGACGTTCCGCTTCAGCCCACCCGGGTCAAGCGTTTCTCCAACGACTGTATCGAAGTGCAATTGCAGGCCAATTGCCGCGAGCAGGATGTGTTCCTCGTCCAGACGCTCGCCGAGCCGGTGCAGGAACACCTGATGGAATTGCTGCTGATGCTCGATGCGGCCCGTGGCGCTTCGGCGGCGCGGATCACGGCGGTCATTCCGCACTATTCCTACGCCCGCTCCGACAAAAAGGACGCGCCACGGATTTCCATCGGCGGGCGCCTCGTTGCCGATCTCCTCAAGACCGCAGGTGCCGATCGCGTGCTGACCATGACGCTGCACTCGCCACAGGTGCATGGCTTTTTCAGTGTACCGGTCGATCATCTTCACGCGCTCAACGAGCTGGCGGCGCATTTCAAGCGGTTCAATCTATCCAACTCCGTCGTTGTGTCTCCTGACCTCGGCAATGCTAAAACCGCCGCAGCCTTTGCCAAGCGCCTCGGCTTGCCGGTCGCTGCAGGCGCCAAGGAGCGGATTTCGGATACGGAAGTGCGCATCTCGGCCGTGATCGGCGACGTGCGCGGCAAAGATGTCATCATTCTCGACGATGAGATCGCAAGCGGCGGGTCGATCCTTGAATTGCTCAAGCACCTGCGCGCCAATGGCGCCCGGTCTATGCGGGTCGCTTGTACGCACGGCATCTTTGCCGGTCAGTCCGTTGCGCGCCTGGCCGCCGAGCCGGATGTGATCGAGATCGTCTGCACCAATACCTTGCCCAATGCGGCGCGACAGGCTCATGGAAAGCTGACTATCTTATCGGTCGCTCCAGCACTTGCGGAAGCAATGCGCCGCATCAGTTCCGGCGAGTCCGTTAGCGCGCTCTTTGATGAAAACACCACGCCAGCGCGCATGGCGGCCGAATAGCTAACCGGGCATTAATCGATCTCCCGGCATACTGACCTTCCCTTGAATTGGTCAGACTATGCCAACTCGTCTTAAACGCCCGCCGTTCTGGCGCCCGCTGGGGCTCGCCATCGCCCTTTTGGCTTTCCAGGGCTATCTCGGCTATTCCGCGATCAGCGGCCAATTCGGCATCGAAAGCCGCGAGGCGATCCACAACGATATCCAGGTGCTCAAGGACAAGTCCGCGGCACTGCAGGCTGAGATCGACAGCTTCGAACATCGCAACTCGCTGATGAATCCACGTCACCTTGACCCTGATATTGTCACCGAACGGGCCCGGGCTCTGCTCAATATGGCCAATGCCGACGACATCCTTGTTATGGTCGATCCAAACTCCGGTAAACCTGTTTCCGGTAAATTCGAAGAATTAACTGATGGCGAGTTAATCAAGATTATCGAAGATGGCTCAACACTTTAGGTTGATTCCTATCGATTGCGCTTGGCAATTTTATCTGCTCTAAGCTTGCGCTATAGTGCTGGAAATGGCCTGATCGGCCCAGCGGCAAATTCCATTCTAGACGGGAGCCTACCATGGCGCGCAAGGCGACGGCCACTTCGGCCAAGACGCAGCCCAACGTCCCACAGTTCACCAATGAACAGGATCTCGACGCATTCCGCGAGATGTTGCTGATCCGTCGGTTCGAAGAAAAGGCCGGCCAGATGTATGGCATGGGCCTCATCGGCGGTTTCTGCCATCTCTATATCGGCCAGGAAGCTGTCGTCACCGGCATAACCATGGCCAGTGAAAAGGGCAAGGACGCCCAGATTACAGGCTATCGCGACCACGGCCACATGCTGGTCATGGGCCTCGACCCCAAGGGTGTGATGGCCGAGCTCACCGGCCGTCAGGGCGGCTTGTCGAAAGGCAAGGGTGGCTCAATGCACATGTTCTCCAATGAGCATCGCTTTTACGGCGGTAACGGCATCGTCGGTGCGCAGGTGTCTCTCGGCGCGGGCCTTGCCTTTGCCTCGAAATATACCGGCGACGGTTCGGTCAGCATTGCCTATTTCGGCGACGGCGCGGCCAATCAGGGCCAGGTCTACGAGACCTTCAACATGGCCAAGCTCTGGAAGCTGCCGGTTGTCTTCATCATCGAAAACAACAAATACGCCATGGGCACCTCGATCGAGCGCGCTGCCGCGACGACCGACTTCTCCAAGCGCGGCGCTTCGTTCGACATTCCGGGCGAGCAGGTCGACGGCATGGACGTGCGCATGGTCTATGATGCCGCCAAGCGCGCCATCGAACATGCGCGTTCGGGCAATGGCCCCTACATCCTCGAAATGCTGACCTATCGCTACCGCGGTCACTCCATGTCCGATCCGGCGAAGTATCGCTCGAAGGACGAAGTGACCAAGTATCGCCAGGAACGCGACCCGATCGAACAGGTGCGTGCGCGCCTCATCGAAGGCGGCGTCGTGACCGAGGAAGACCTCAAGAAGATCGAGACCGAAATTCGTGCCATTGTCACGGAAGCGGCCGATTTTGCCACCAATGATCCGGAACCCGATCCGTCGGAACTCTGGACCGACATCACCATCGAGGCTTAAGCGCAGATGGGCATCCTGCTCGGCGTCATCCTGTTGTTTGCCTTGCTGTCCGGCGCGCTTGCCGCCGGGCAGGCGATGGCGATCAGCCGGCTGGCAAGTGCTGGCGGCCCGAACTGGCGCGACTGGTTGTTTGGCTGGTGGCGCTTTGAACGCATTTCTGGCTGGGCCGGGCTCAGCGGCGAAGTGCAGGCGGCCATCTATAAGCGCGCTGTTATCGCGTGCCTCGTCTTCATCATTTTCGGCCTGATCCTGAGTGGATGGGTCGTCAATCAACGCGGGGAGGCGGCCCAGGTCGGTGCCGTCAGCCTCAACGATTGGCGCGTTTTGCCCGCCCATCTCGCCGAACACTTTGACATTCGCCGCGCGGCTCCGATGCCCGGCGCGCTCATTCTGGAGAGCTGATATGCCCCAAATCCTCATGCCCGCCCTGTCTCCCACCATGGAAGAGGGCAAGCTCGCCAAGTGGCTCGTCAAGGTCGGCGACACCGTCAAATCCGGCGACGTGCTGGCCGAAATCGAAACCGACAAGGCGACGATGGAAGTCGAGTCGGTCGATGAGGGCGTGGTCAAGGAAATCCTCGTCGAGGAAGGCACCGAGGGCGTGAAGGTCAATACCCCGATCGCGCTGGTGCTCGGCGAAGGCGAAGAAGTGGGCGAGGGCAATCGCCCAGCCGCTCAGGCGACCTCGTCGGATCCGGAAGGCCAGTCGGCAGTTCCGGAAGCAGCGGCTGCGTCGGTTCCCGCAGAGCCCAAGGCCGGTGGCGAAGCCCCGAAATTCGTGGCGCAGAACGATCCCGACCTGCCCGAAGGCGTCGAGATGGTCGAGCTGACCGTGCGTCAGGCGCTCAACGAAGCCATGGCCGAAGAAATGCGTTCGGACGCCAATGTCTTCATCATGGGCGAAGAAGTGGCCGAATATCAGGGCGCCTACAAGGTGACCCAGGGCCTGTTGCAGGAATTCGGTCCGCAGCGCGTCATTGATACGCCGATCACCGAGCACGGTTTTGCCGGTCTCGCCGTCGGTGCGGCCTTTGCCGGCTTGAAGCCGATCGTTGAATTCATGACCTGGAACTTTGCCATGCAGGCAATCGACCAGATCATCAACTCGGCTGCCAAGCAGCTCTATATGTCCGGCGGCCAGGTGACGGCGCCGATGGTGTTCCGCGGCCCCAACGGCGCGGCCGCCCGCGTTGCCGCCCAGCACAGCCAGGACTATTCGGCTTGGTATAGCCACGTTCCGGGCCTCACCGTCATCGCGCCCTACAGCGCTGCCGACGCCAAGGGCCTTCTCAAGGCAGCCATCCGCTCGCCCAACCCGGTCGTCTTCCTCGAAAACGAAATCCTCTACGGCTCCACCGGCCTCGTGCCGAAGATGGACGATTTCGTGCTGCCGATCGGCAAGGCCCGTATCGCCCGCAAGGGTGCGGACGTGACGATCGTGTCGTTCTCGATGGGCATGCGCTATGCGACCCAGGCGACTGAGAAGCTCGTTGCGGCCGGCGTCGATGTCGAACTAATCGATCTGCGCACGCTGCGTCCGATGGACAGCGACACCGTCATCGAATCCGTCAAGAAGACCGGTCGTCTCGTAACTGTCGAAGAAGGCTGGCCGCAGGGCGGTATCGGCGCCGAACTCGCCGCCCGCGTCATGGAACAGGCTTTCGACTATCTCGATGCGCCCGTGCTGCGCGTGACCGGCAAGGACGTGCCGATGCCCTACGCTGCAAACCTTGAAAAGCTGGCCTTGCCCAATGTTGACGAAGTGATCGCGGCCGTGAATGCCGTGACCTATCGCTCGTAAGGAGACCCGGGATGCCAATTGATATCACCATGCCGGCGCTCTCTCCGACGATGGAAGAGGGCAAGCTTGCCAAATGGCACGTCAAGGAAGGCGACTCGGTCTCTTCCGGTGACGTGATCGCCGAGATCGAAACCGATAAGGCCACGATGGAAGTCGAGGCCGTCGACGAGGGCAAGATCGGCAAGATCATGGTTGCCGAAGGCACCGACAATGTGAAGGTCAACGCCGTCATTGCCGTCCTTCTTCAGGAAGGCGAAGACGCCAGCGCCATTGGTGCTGGCGGCAGCAAGCCGGCCGAGGCGCCGAAGGCGGAAGCCAAGACCGAAGCGCCGAAGGGCGATGCGGGAACCCTGCAATATGACAAGGGCACGTCGACGACCTCGACCGCGCCTGTCGCCAATTCGAACACGGGCTCCAGTGCGCCGAACGCTGCTGCTCCGGCTCCGGCCAAGTCCGAAGGCGGTCGCGTCTTCGCTTCGCCTCTCGCCAAGCGTCTTGCCAAGGAAGCGGGGATCGATCTCGCTTCGGTGGCCGGTTCCGGCCCCAAGGGGCGCGTGATCAAGGCCGACGTGGAAGCGGCCAAGTCCGGCAAGGGTGCTGCCAAGCCTGCTGCTAGTGCGCCGGCTGCTGCCGCTGCGCCTGCGACCGGGATGAGCAAGAACCAGGTTATGGCGCTGTTCGAGGAAGGCACCTACGAAGTCGTGCCCAACGACGGCATGCGCAAGGTCGTGGCGGCACGCCTCACCGAAAGCAAGCAGACCGTTCCGCACTTCTATCTCACGCTCGATTGCAAGATCGACGCGCTGATGGCCGCCCGTGAGCAGATCAATGCCGCCGCGCCCAAGGGCAAGGACGGCAAGCCGGGCTACAAGCTTTCGGTCAATGACTTCGTCATGAAGGCCTGGGCTATTGCGCTGCAGCGCGTGCCGGCTGCCAACGCGACCTGGGCCGGGGACTCGATCCTCTACCACAAGCGTTCGGACGTCGCTGTTGCCGTCTCGGTGCCGGGTGGTCTCTTCACTCCAGTGGTGAAGTCGGCAGATACCAAAACCCTTCGCGAAATCTCCGAAGAGGTGAAGGATCTGGCGAGCCGCGCAAAATCCAAAAAGCTGGCGCCGCATGAATACCAGGGCGGTTCGTCCTCGGTGTCCAACCTCGGCATGTTCGGCATCAAGCACTTTGCCGCCGTCATCAACCCGCCGCATGGCACGATCCTCGCGGTCGGTGCGGGCGAAGAGCGCGTCTATCCCGAGAATGGCCAGATCAAGATCGGCCAGTTCATGACGGTCACGCTTTCCTGCGATCACCGTGCGGTCGATGGTGCCTTGGGTGCCGAACTGCTCGGCGTCTTCAAGGGACTGATCGAAAACCCGGTGATGATGCTGGCCTAAGGGGCAGGGCGCATGAAGACCATTCTCGCCTATGGCGACAGTCTGACTTATGGGGCCAATCCACAGCCCGGTGGCCCCCGTCATGCCTATGAAGATCGCTGGCCGACCGCACTCGAGCGTGGTCTCGGCGGTCAGGCCCGGGTGATTGCCGAGGGGCTCGGCGGACGCACGACGGTTTCGGACGACTGGTATGCGGCAGCCGATCGCAATGTCGGCCGCATCCTGCCGACGCTGCTTGAAAGCCATTCGCCGCTCGATCTTGTCATCATCATGCTCGGCACCAACGACCTTAAGCCCGCAATCTGCGGTTCGGCGCTCGAAGCCTCGTTCGGCATGCGGCGGCTGGTGCAGATCGTGCGCGGCCATTATGCCGGCAAGGGCGAGCAGGCGCCGGAGATCATTCTTGTTGCGCCGCCGCTCGTTTGCGACAGTGACAATGCCGACATGATGGGTCATT
>CAJYKO010000037.1 GCA_913775215.1 uncultured Devosia sp.
ACCCCGAGCGATACCAGGAAATGGGCCTGGAATTCCCGCACGAGAAGAAGTGAGCCAATGCTGAGCCGCCATGGAATGGACCGGTGAAGCCCTGCTGATCGGCGTCCGTCGCCACGGCGAGACGAGCCTCATTGCCGAGGCTATGGTCGCCGTGGCGACGGACGCCGATCAGCAGGGCTTCACCGGTCCATTCCATGGCGGCTCAGCATTGGCTCACTTCTTCTCGTGCGGGAATTCCAGGCCCATTTCCTGGTAGCGCTCGGGGTCGTCGGCCCATTTTTCGCGGACTTTGACGAAGAGGAAGAGGTGGATCGGCACCTCGTACATGTCCATTAGTTCCTTGCGCGATTCTGCTCCAATCGCCTTGATGGTCTGGCCGCCGGCGCCGAGCACGATCTTCTTGTGGCTTTCGCGGGCGAGGTAGACCACCTGGTCGATCTTGTAGGAGCCGTCCTTCTGGATCTTGAAGCTCTCGGTCTCGACGGTCGAGGTGTAGGGGATTTCGTCGTGGACGCGGAGGAAGAGCTTTTCGCGCGTCACTTCGGCGGCGGTGATGGCCATGGTCAGATCGGTGAGGTGATCTTCCGGAAAATGCCAGGGACCGGGCGGCACGTGCTTGACGCACCAATCGATGAAATCGGTGACGCCATCGCCCTTGAGGGCGGAGAGCATGAAGGTCGCTTCGAAGCGCAGGCGGGTGTTTAGGTCCTGCGCGAGTTCTAAGAGTTTTTCGCGCTTTACCTGATCGATCTTGTTGAGGATCAGGACTTTTGGGTGCGGGATGTTTTCGAGGCCTTCGATCAGCAGCTCGATGTCGGGCGTAATGCCGCGGTCGGCGTCGATGAGGAAGGCGACGATATCGGCATCCCCTGCCCCGCCCCAGGCACTGTCGACCATGGCGCGATCAAGCCTCCGCTTAGGGGTGAAGACGCCGGGGGTATCAACGAAGACGAGCTGGGTCTGATCGAGAGTGAGGACGCCGCGCACTTGGCTGCGGGTGGTCTGGGCCTTATGGGTTACGATCGACACCTTCGTGCCGACCAGCGAATTGAGCAGTGTCGATTTGCCGGCATTGGGCGCGCCGACGAGGGCGATGAAGCCGCAGGCGGTATTGGCGAGATCGACGGGCGCGATCGGGTCGGTCATGAACGGTCCTTCCAAACATTTTGGCGCTTGAGGAAATCCTCGGCAGCCTTGTGTTCGGCTATTTTCTTGGAGGGGCCTGTCGCCGAGATACGCTCGAAACCAGCGAGATCGATGGCGATGGTGAATTCGGGGGCGTGGTCGGGGCCGGTGCGCTCGACGAGCAGATAGGTCGGCGGCTCAAGGCCACGGGCTTGCGCCCATTCTTGCAGCGTCGTCTTGGCGTCGGCGCGATGGGTCTGGCCTTCGCCGATAAACTCTTCGAAATGCTTGCGGACGAAGTCGGCCGCGGGATCGAGGCCCCCGTCGAGGAAGATCGCGCCGATAATGGCTTCGGTGACGTCGCCGAGAATGGCTTCCTTTTCGGCGCCGCCGGTGCGGGCTTCGCTCTCTCCAAGTATCATCTCCGGCCCGAGATTGAGCTGGCGGGCGATGATGGCGCAGGTTTCCTTGCGCACGAGCGTGTTGAGCGTGCGGCTCAACTCACCCTCATTGGCCTTCGGGAAGCGGGCATAGAGCATGTCGGCCACGACGAGCCCCAGTACGCGATCGCCTAAAAATTCGAGCCGCTGATAGGACCGCTCGACACGCTTGCCCGGCGAGACGGCGCTCGAATGGGTCAAGGCGCGCGAGAGAAGGTCCGGATCGGCAAAGCGATAGCCGAGACGGTTTTGAAGCTGTTCGTGGCTTTTGTCGCGCCGGCTCACGGGGCAGCCGTCGTGTCGTATGGCGGATTGCCGTAGACGGATTGGAACATGCGATCCCAGCGGACATTGGCCGGCCACTGCCAGATCTGCCACGGCGGGAGGTTATCGCGGATCGAGAAGAAGCGGGCTTCGGCCTTGGCGATCAGATTGACGGCGGGCACATAGCCGACCTGGGAGAGAACCCGGCTATCGGCGGAGCGGTCGCGGTTATCGCCCATCATGAAATAGTGGCCAGCGGGAACGACATATTCCGGCGTGTTATCCAGCGGCGCGTTGTCCGAAATTTCCTGGATGATGTGGGTCGTGCCTTCGGGGAAGGTCTCGCGATAAACCTGGACCTCGCGGGCATCGCCATTGCTGTCGGTATCGGTGGCAGTGCCGACCAGTTCGCGCTCGATCATGACGTCGTTAATATAAAGACGCCCTTCCTTCATCTGGATGCGATCACCCGGCAGGCCGACGATGCGCTTGATATATTCCTGGGTCTGCGGGACCGGACGGAACACGGCGATGTCGCCGCGGTTCGGCTCGCGGCCAAGGATGCGGTTGGAAATCGGCAGCTCGAAATCGAGGAGGCTGAAATCGCCATAGCGGCCGAGCGAGAAGGAATGCTTGCCATAGCCCCAGACGAACTTGTTGGCGACGAAGTAGTCGCCGATCATCAAGGTTTGCTGCATGGATGCCGTCGGGATCGAGAACGGCTGATAGAGGAAAAAGCGCAGCACAATGGCGATCAGCAGCGCTTCGACAATGACCACGAAAGTATCCCACCACTCGCTGGCGGCGGATTTCTTGACAGTCTTATTGGCGGGTTGGGTCATTGCAGTTCCAGGATAGCGCTGACGAGAGCGTTAGACGCTTGCCCGCGACGGGTCAATTGGCAGCGCTTCGATGATGACGAAAGCCTGCGCGAGGCCAGCATCGTCGGTGATGGTGAGATGGATATGGGGCTCGTGGCCGGGGGGCATGAGACGCTCGAGCGCGCGCAGGGCGCCATTGGTCAGTTTCATCGTAGGCTTGCCCGACGGCAGGTTCACGACGCCCATGTCGCGCCAATAAACGCCAAAACTAAGGCCGGTGCCGAGGGCTTTTGAGCAGGCTTCCTTGGCGGCGAAGCGTTTAGCATAGGAGGCGGCGCGCTGGGCCCGGCGATCGGATTTTTTCCGCTCAATCTCAGTGAAGCAGCGCAGGGTAAAGCGGTCGCCATAACGCTCAATGGTATTGGCGATGCGATGAATCTGGATGAGGTCGGAGCCGAGGCCGATGATCATTTTCTTATTCCCTGAAGGACCCCCACCTAGCCTCCCCCCTCCCAGGGGGAGGAATTGCGGCCGTGCTTGCGTCGCTTTATCGCCACCCATCACCCTCTTAGCTGGAGGTTGGGTGGGGGTAGCGTCAGTCGCTTATTTCACACCCTGAATACCACGGCTGCCCGGCTTCACCGCCGGGATCGCGGACAGTTCTGGCGGCAGTTGATCGGCCGGATAGGCAGGCACCTTGAACTCGATCAGCGACACGAGTGGTACGCCGACATCGGCTTCGCCGCCGGAGCGGTCGATGAGGCAGGCGGCGGCCACGACATTGGCGCCAATGGCGCGGAGGGCTGCCACGCATTCGCGGATGGAGAGACCGGTCGAGACAATGTCTTCGACGACGATCACCTTGTCATCGGGCGAGATTTCAAAGCCGCGGCGGAGCTCGAACTTGCCTTCGACTCGCTCCGTGTAAAGTGCAGGCAGGCCGAGCTGGCGGGCGGTTTCATAGCCGGGGATGATGCCACCGATGGCCGGCGAAACGACCTTGGTGACGCCGGGGACCTCGGCTCTAATCTTGTCGGCCAATGCCTTGCAGAGCTTTTCGGTTTCGGCCGCATATTGGAAGACTTTTGCCTTTTGGAGGAACAGCGGCGAGCGGAGGCCTGATGACAGGATGAAGTGGCCTTCGAGCAGGGCCCCACATTTGCGGAAAATTTCCAGCACTTCATCTTTCGTCACGACGCGCACTCCTATCGACTTTGCCATCCCATTCGAGGGTCGAGATCATGCTCGCCTCGCGAATGCCAGCCCGCTGGACGGCGGAAAGGCCCGGGCTGCGCTTGAGCGTTGCCAGAACATCGGTCAATTGTGCAAGATCGCGGACTTCGATTTCGAAAATCATCTGGTGGAAGTCGGGCGAAATCATCCGCATGACGAGATTGTTGATGTTCGCATCGCAAGCCGCGATGGCCGACGAGATTTGCGCGAGAGAGCCGGGCTTGTTGACCGATTCCATCGAAATAACCGTGGCGTAAAGCTTGTCCTCGGTGGCGGCGACGTCCCAACGGACATCGACCCAGGCAAGATCGCCATCGTGCTTTTCAATGAGCGCTTCCGAGTGGATCGGATAGACCATGAGTGGCGCCTGCGGCTCCAGAATGCCGACCAAGCGATCGCCGGGCACGACGCCTTCGCCCGAAATCGTGACGGGCGTGTGGAAATCGAGTTGGGCAAGCGCGGCCTTGGCAGCCGGACCAGCATGCTGGCCGCCGGGCACGCGGAACTTGAACTGATCGGTGGCGCGGAGCGCAAACCAGCCATCGGCCGTATCGGCGACGGGCAGATCAAGCTTGCGGCGGCGCTTGCGGATGCCCTTGATCTTAGCCAATGCATTGCCGAGGTCTTCGCTGCCGATTTTGCCTTCGCCCACGGCGATGAGGAATTCGCGCTTACCGGGCTGCGCCATTTCATCGGCGAGCGCCTTGGTCTCGGTCTCGTCGAGCATGACGCCTTCACGCTCGAGCATCATGTTCAGCACGTGTTCGCCCAGGGCCAACGCGCGCTGCATCGAGGCTTGGCGCACGGCGCGGCGAATGGCGGCGCGGGCTTTGCCAGTGGCGGCAATGCCGATCCAGTTCGACGGCGGGCGATGGTTCTGATCCCTAAGGATTTCGACTTCGTCGCCCGAGCGAAGCTGGGTAACGAGTGGCAGGATCAGGCCGTTGATCTTGGCGCCAACGCAGGTGTCGCCAATATCGGTGTGGAGCGCATAAGCAAAATCGATGGGCGTTGCGCCACGTGGCAAGGCGATGAGGCGCCCGCGAGGGGTGAAGCAGAAGACCTGATCCTGAAACAGCTCGAGCTTGGTATATTCGAGGAAATCCTCAGCCGAAATGCCCGATGTCAGATGGCTAATGGTCTGGCGCAGCGAGCCATAGGCGTGGGACTCGTTTTCGATACGCGTCAGGTTGGCCGAGGCGCCATCCTTGTAAAGCGCATGTGCCGCGATGCCGAATTCGGCGATGCGGTCCATTTCCTCGGTGCGGATCTGTAGTTCAACACGCTGGCGGCTGGGGCCGACGATGGTGGTATGGATCGATCGGTAATCGTTGTGCTTGGGGACCGAGATATAGTCCTTGAAGCGGCCGGGCACGACCTTCCAGGTGGTGTGAACGAGGCCCACGGTGCGGTAGCACTGCTCGACCGAATTGACGATGACGCGGAAGCCGATCATGTCGGAAAGCTGTTCGAGCGCGATCGACTTTCGCTGGATCTTGGAGAAGATCGAATAGGGCGATTTCACCCGCGCCTTGACCCGCGCCACAATGCCTTCGGCGGCGAATCGTTCAGTCAGTTCGCGCGTGATGGTATCGATGGCTTCGCTATTCTCGGCCTGAAGCTGTTCAAGCCGCTCGGTGATGGCCAGATAGTGATCGGGCTGAAGAATGCGGAAGGAGAGGTCTTCGAGCTCGTTGCGCATATCCTGCATACCCATGCGCCCGGCAAGCGGGGCATAGATATCCATGGTTTCCTGCGCGATACGCTGCTGCTTGTCGGCGCGCATATACTGGAGTGTGCGCATATTGTGCAGGCGATCGGCGAGTTTCACCAGAAGGACGCGGACGTCCTGGCTGATAGCAAGGAGCAGCTTCCTGAGATTTTCGGCCTGCGCTTCTTCCCGGCTGACGAGATTGAGCCGTTCAATCTTGGTGAGACCATCGACGATGGTCGCGATCTCGCCGCCGAAGATCTGATCGATCTCGGCACGTGTCGCATCGGTGTCTTCGACTGTGTCGTGCAGCAGGCCGACGGCGATCGAGGCATCATCAAGCTTGAGTTCGGTGAGAATGGCCGCGACTTCGAGCGGATGATTGAAGTAAGGGTCGCCGGAGGCGCGCTTTTGCGAGCCATGCTTTTGCATGGCGTAGACATAGGCCTTATTCAACAACTGCTCGTCGGCGTTCGGGTTGTAGGCCTGAACGCGTTCAACGAGCTCATACTGACGCATCATGGAAGTCGCCGCTCTCGGAACAATCCATACTTAGCGCGTTGAATGGAAATGGGAAGTGTCGGAGGGGCAGTTTTGGTCCGGGTTTCAAAAAACCCGAGAGGCCGATGGTGAGAGCTCAAGTTCCTAATCTATCGCAAACTATTTTCGGTCTCCAGCACCGGGCTTGTCCCGGTGGTCCATGCAGAGGAGAGGTGGATTGCCGGGACAAGCCCGGCAGCGACGAGGGATTAAGGGGGGCTCAACCTCAACATTGGGCGTCAAAAGCGAAACACCCCCGGACTGCACCGAGGGTGTTTTATAGTTGCTGATGGAGCCGGACGACTTAGTCGTCGCGGCGTTCCGGCGGCGCGAGGCTTTCGATGCCGCGGAGGAGTTCTTCTTCGCTGATCGTATCGAAATTGATCGAGTCGTCGTCGCCGGCGCTTTCGATGAGCGGCGCCGCGTGGCTCTCAGGCTCGTCGACTTCGACATACTTCTGCAGCGAGTGGATCAGGTCCTCGTGCAGGTCATCGGGAGAGATGGTGCCGTCGCCGATTTCGCGCAGGGCAACGACTGGGTTCTTGTCATTGTCACGCGAGACGGTGATCTGAGCGCCGGAGGAAATCATGCGCGCACGATGAGCGGCCATGAGGACGAGGTCGAAGCGATTGTCGACCTTTTCGATGCAGTCTTCAACGGTGACGCGTGCCACGAACGTCTCCAAACTTGTGGGGATGAAGTGTCCGCATACACCAGGTTAACGCCTCTGGCAAGAGCAGCGAAAGGCAGCCGCTTGCATTCCGACGCGCCGAAAAATATACCGAAATGAAATTTTAACCTGAATTGACTGTATTCCGACACAAGAACGGGTGCTCGGTAGCAGGCTACTTAATTTATTTGATTGGGGACTTTTCAGACCATGACCGTAGATCCGCGGGAGAAGATTGCGCTTTTTATCGATGGCGCCAATCTTTATGCGACCTCAAAGGCGATCGGCATCGATATCGACTATCGCAAGCTGCTCACCGAATTCAGCAGCAAAGCCTATCTGCTGCGCGCCAACTATTATACTGCGCTGGTGGAAGACCAGGAATATTCCTCGATCCGGCCACTGATCGATTGGCTCGACTATAACGGCTACACGGTCGTCACCAAGCCAGCCAAAGAATTCACCGACGCGCTGGGACGCCGCAAGATCAAGGGCAATCTGGACATCG
>CAJYKO010000038.1 GCA_913775215.1 uncultured Devosia sp.
CGCGCACAATGTGCACCTGCATGCCCTAGCCCCACGCCACTCCCATCAAGAGAATAGGCATGAAGTTTCGGCGCCCGAAATCGTCAATTCTCCCAATGCGGGAGGCACGAAACAGGCGTCCGAGCGCGATGAGCTGTGCCGGATAGCCTCGACGACCGTATGAAGCCGGTTGTTCGTCCCGAGCCGCCGCTGAGCATTTTCACAGGGCTGGTTGACAGTATGGGCGCTGAGCCCGGCGGTCTTGCCGCTGGCCACCCATTTGAGCACTTCGGCCTCACGCGGGCTGATGGCGCGGCGGCGGCGATCCTGAGCGACCGTATTGAGGACTCGCAGCCGGCCATGGGCATAAAGCGCCAACATGTGCAGTTCGAGCCGCTGCTGATCACTCAGCCAATCGGTGCGCCCCACCAGCGAAACCAAGCCCTGCATGCCGCTTTCGAGATTAACTGGCACGCATAGCCCCTAGTCCATGCCAAAATCATGGGCCTCTTCCATCACGCGGCGTGCCGGCAGGTCGCCCTCGCGATCATAGGGTGCGCTCGACCAGTCGAATGGCAGGGTGGAGGTAAAGCAATTTCGAGCGACGGGATCGAGGTGAACTTAACCAAGGCTCGTATAGCGCGTGTACCATTCCTCGTCCCAGCCAGAGAGCAGGACGAAGGGCCGGACATCCATGCCGCGACCGGGAAGACCGGAAATGATGAAGCGCTCAAAGCCATAGTGCCCGATCGTGTCCGAGACGAGCGCGTGGATGCCCTCAGCGTCGTTTTAGGGCTGAAGCGTCTCGATCCTGTTCATCATATCGGCGTTCAATTGGAAGCGGTCCCTCCAATTGCTCCGTCTTGTCAATTTTGACAGGGACCGCAGAAATAGCAAGCGGGGCGCCGGCAGGAGAGGAATTATTTCCGGCGCCTCAGAGATTTAGTGCTTCGTGTTGAACTGGTGCGGGTTGAAGCGATAGGCGGTCGAACAGAATTCGCAGACCACTTCGATCTCGCCATTCACTGCCATGTCGCCGCGCTCTTCATCGGTGAAGTTGGTCGCGAGCATGTCCTCGATGCGATCGGCCGAACAGGTGCAACGCTCGACGAGGGGCAGCCCCGGAAACACGCGAACGCCGGTTTCGTGATAAAGCCGGAAGAGGAGCCGTTCGGGCGAGACTTCGGGATCGGCCAATTCGACATCGGCCACCGTTGCCAGCATTGAACGGGCTTCGGCCCAGCCATCGGCTTCCTTGAAATCGGGGTCGCTCGTTGCCGGATTGTCGAAATTTCCATCGCCAGGCAGATCCGCCATGCGGGCAAGCCCGTTTTCCGGCAGGTGCTGGATCAGCATGCCGCCGGCGCGCCAACGCGGACGATGATCGCCCCGGGTCGACATCTGTGCCACGGCCAGCCTCACCTGGGTCGGGATCTGTTCGGACTGCAGGAAATAGGTATGGGCGACTTCTTCGAGCCCATTGCCGTCCAGCGCCACGATGCCCTGATAGCGCTCGGTATGGGCGCCCTGGTCAATGGTCATGGCAAGGTGACCCTTGCCCAGCATGTCAGCGGGGCTCGTGCGGCCTTCCTCGGCCCACTTGACAACCATGTCGTGATCGAACCGAGCATAGCCGCGCATGCCATCGGGGGCGTCGAAATCGACGACAATGAGGTTTACCGGGCCATCGGTCTGGGTTTGCAGGATTAGCTTGCCCTCGAACTTGAGGGACGAACCGATCAGCGCAGTCAGCACCACGGCCTCGCCGAGGAGCCGCGCCACGGGCGCCGGATAGTTGTGCCGGGTCAGGATCGCATCGAGCGAGGGCCCGAGATGGAGGATCCGCCCGCGCGTATCGAGCTTTTCGAGGGTGAAGGGCACCACGGCATCGTCGCCAGTCTCGGGGCGATCGAGGCCCATGGCAGAAAGGAAGCTGTCGGTCATGGTCGTCGGTTCCGTGGTCATTCAATCAGGCTTTCAGGTGAGGCTACGCCTCGGGAGCAAAACGCGCCACATTCGAAATCAACCACAGCGTCACTCCCGCGAAAGCGGGACCCTCGTTCTTTCAAAAGAATATCCCCGCTTTCGCGGGGATAACGCTGTGGGCGATCCAAGCAGCGGCGCAAAAAGCGCCTAGTTCGTTTCAACCCCAAAGGCCCAGCACAAAACGGCTTTCTGGGCATGGAGGCGGTTTTCGGCCTCGTCGAACACCACCGACTGGGGACCATCGATCACTTCGTCGGTCACCTCGTCGCCGCGATGGGCAGGAAGGCAGTGCATGAACAGGGCGTCTTTGTTCGCCAAGCCCATCAAATTGGTATTCACCTGGTAGGGTTTCAAGACCCGGCGGCGCTCGGCGGCGTCGACGTCGCCCATCGACACCCAGGTATCGGCGATCACGAGATCGGCGCCTTCGACGGCCTCACGCGGGTCCTCGATGAGCTTGACGTATTTGCCGGCTCTGGTGATGTCCTGCATCAGGTCCTTTTCCGGGCTATATTCGTCCGGCACGGCAATAGTCAGCTCGCATTCGAAAAGTTCAGCGGCATTGACCCAGGAGTGCAGCACATTGTTGCTGTCGCCCACCCAGGCAACCTTGGCGCCCTTGATCGAGCCGCGATGCTCTTCAAAGGTCATGAGATCGGCCATGATCTGGCACGGATGCGCCCGGCGCGTCAGCCCGTTGATGACTGGGACCGTCGCGCCCTCGGCCAGCTCAAGCAGATCGGCATGGGAGAGAATGCGGATCATGATGGCGTCGACATAGCGGCTCATGACCTTGGCCGTGTCGGATAGCGTTTCTTCGCGCGAGAGTTGCATTTCCTGGCCGGACAGCATGATGGTCTCGCCGCCGAGCTGGCGCATGCCGACATCGAAGGAGACGCGGGTTCGGGTCGACTGGCGTTCGAAAATCATGGCCAGCACCTTGTCCTTGAGGAGAAGGGGCCGATCGCCGTCCTTGAGGCGCGCCTTGAGCGCGCTCGCCTGGTTGAGCATGCCGCGCAGTTCGGCATAGGTGAAATCGTCGATGGAAAGAAAATGCCTGGGGGTACCGGTCGATGACATGGGCCGGGTTCCTTTGTGACGCTTATGAAATGGGGAGGCCGGAGCCGCGCTGCTGCACTCTGCCCTAAGGGCATACCCGCCGGAAGCTTATCTTGGTCCGGCAGGCACGAGCCTTAGCGGGGCGGAGGGAACAAACCGCGTCGGCGGCGCCCGAAATGATAATACGTCAGCATGGTCTCAGCTCGCGGCCGGCGGCGTAGCTGCTTCGGCATCGATGGCTTCGAAGGCAGCGG
>CAJYKO010000039.1 GCA_913775215.1 uncultured Devosia sp.
TGTGACGATGTTCGGCATTTTTGCTGCCGTCTCGCTGACAAGCGGCGTGATCAGCCACGTGGTGGCAGCAGCGGGTTTTGATTGGGGGATGACCGAAGAGGTCCTCCTTCGAACGGTCACCGAATTCCTGAACCTGACAATTTTCGTGCCGCTCGTTGCCGCGCAGCGCATGATCAGGGGGCCGCTCAAGAAAAAAGACGGACTCGATCGCCGGCGATTCGTCCTTCATGGCGTGGCGCTCACCACTCTGCTCTTCGCCTTCGGGGCCATGGTTTTCATCGGCGGCCCGGGCGCAATGGCGTTTTACCTCCCACCGCTTCTGTGGTGCATTACTCGAGTTCGATCGATTTTCGGCTTTGTGCTGTCGGCAATTGCAGCGGTCTGGACGCTGGTTTCGGTGCAGACCGGTCTCGTCGCGCTTTATGCCGAGCATCTCCATGTCGAAACGCGAATGGACCTGGCATCCTTCCGGTTGGGCGTGGCCTCGGTCACGCTTGGTGCATTGGCCGTGGTGGCACTCAACGCTTTCTGGCGGCGATCGGCGCAGGAGGACAAGCAGCGGGCCGACCGTGACGCACTGACCGGACTTTTGACGCGCAAGCAGTTTTATGAAAGTGCCGATTATTCGCTGGGTCAACTCAAACCCGAAACGAATAGCATCGCCATTGCCATCGAAATCGACCGCTTCCGCTCCATCAGCCACGCCCGCGGTCAGGAAACCGGCGATCAGGTCGTTCTGACGGTTTCAGAACTGCTGACGGCCAATATCAGGCGCGGCGATATCCTTGGGCGGCTCGGCGGCGAAGACTTCGCGATTCTCCTGCCCGGCGCAGGTCTTGAAGAAGGCAATCGGGTTGCAGAGCGCATGCGTGCCTCGATCGCGGCAGAACCGTTCCGTCACGATGGGTCGGATTTCAGCACCAGCGTCAGTATCGGGCTTGTCGAGTTCAAGACCCCGGCCAACTTCTCGCGCATGCTGAGCCTTGCCGACGAGGCGCTTTATGAGGCTAAAAGCGCTGGGCGTAATCGTGTGGTCGCCTATCGCAATGACGGGCCGGAAGAAAGCGCGGCCTGAGGCCTGAAACGGCCAAGACGCTTGCATTACGGGCACGATCCTCTTATAGGGCGCCTAGCAATTCGTTTGGCCGGGGGCTGAACGGAGGGTTTTTCGTTTGAAAAGGCGAGAAATAGGGCTTTGCCCGGCCTCCCGTGTTCCCGCTCTTTGCAAGACTGCTTTGACGCCTTTCCGGCTTCGAAGGGGCTCCGCGCCAGCGAAACGCTTATGACAACTGAAAGGAAGGCGCACGCAATGGCCCTTTACGAACACATCTTCCTGGCGCGCCAGGACGTTTCCCAGCAGCAGGTCGAAGAACTGACCGCGCAGCTGACCGAAATCCTGTCTCAGGGTGGCGGCAAGGTTACCAAGAACGAATACTGGGGCCTCAAGGGTCTCTCCTACCGCATCCGCAAGAACCGCAAGGCTCACTACACTCTGCTCAACATCGACGCATCGGCCCCGGCCGTTGCCGAAATGGAACGCCAGATGCGCATCAATGAAGACGTTCTGCGCTTCATGACCGTGCGTGTGGACGAGCTCGAAGAAGGCCCGTCCGCGATGATGCAGAAGCGCGATCGCGACGATCGTGATGGTGGTGGCCGTGGCGACCGTGGTGGCCCGTCGGGCGACCGTCGTCCCCGCCGCTTCTAAGATAAGGAACGCATAGCCATGGCTATTAAAGACCTCACCACTTCCCAGGCCCGTCGTCCGTTCCAGCGCCGTCGCAAGACCTGCCCGTTCTCGGGCGAAGGCGCACCGAAGATCGACTACAAGGACGTCCGCCTGCTCTCGCGCTACGTTTCCGAGCGCGGCAAGATCGTTCCCAGCCGCATCACGGCCGTTTCGGCCAAGAAGCAGCGTGAACTGGCTCGCGCGATCAAGCGTGCCCGCTTTATCGGCATCATGCCGTATGCGGTCAAGTAAGCTCGCTGGGCAGGCGATATAGCGGCGGTTCGCTGCGCTTCCGGTGCTCACGTACTCATGTACGCTCCGCTCGCGAACCACCACTATCTCATCCAGCCCAACGGCTTCCTCTCGGCATACCAGTGCCGGACGAAAGAATACCCGCTGGGGTCGCGAATGGTTCGCGGCTCCTAACCGTCGTATCGACGGGACAGCCAAAGGAATAAAGACATGAAAGTCATTCTGCTCGAGCGCGTTGGTCGCACCGGCACCATCGGCGACGAAGTCACTGTGAAGGACGGCTTTGCCCGTAACTTCCTCCTGCCGCAGGGCAAGGCTCTTCGCGCAACCGAAGCCAACCGCAAGCGTTTCGAAAACGAACGCGCCCATATTGAACAGCGCAACGAAGAGCGCCGCAACGCCGCTGCCGGCATTGCTGAAGGCCTCAATGGCCGCTCGGTCGTCATCATCCGTCAGGCTGGTGAAACCGGTCAGCTCTATGGTTCGGTCGCTGCCCGCGACGTCGTGGAAGCCCTGGCCAACGATGGTTTCATCGTCCAGCGCAACCAGGTCGACCTCGCCGACCCGATCAAGTCGGTTGGCGTGCACACCGTGTCGCTGAACCTGCATGCTGAAGTTGCCGTTTCGATCACCGTCAACGTCGCGCGTTCCGCCGACGAAGCCGAGCGTCAGGCACAGGGTGAAGACGTCACCGTTCACACCTTTGAAGAAGACGAAAACAGCGACTTCGCCGCTGGCCAGAAGGACGCTGCTTCGGACGACCGTTTCGAAGAATAGTTCTGGTGAACATCGATCTTTTGAAAGGCCGGGCGCATGCCCGGCCTTTTGCTTTTGGCCCAATAAGTGCCTGAGGCGTCACGTTTCGGTCACAGGCCAAGGCTCTAGTTCGACCCGACCCAGATCGGAGAAAGACCAGATGCGCTTGACCGCCTGCCTGACTTTGACTGCCCTTCTCGTTGCCATGCCCCCTGCCTTGGCACAGAAAACCAAGACGACCAGTTTCATCGACAGCCTCAATCAGGAAACGGCCACCGAAGCCGTCGAGAGCTTTGTCGGCGCGATGGAAAACCAAGATTTTTTCAGCGCCTATTATTACCTCTCTCCCGAGGCCAAGGACGGGACCTATCAGACCTTGGCTTCGTTGCAGTTCGGCAAGCTCTTGCCGGGTACCGATCCCTTCAAAATGGAAGGCTCTGTGATCGGCGACCGGACACTGCCCGTGGTGTTGCAGGAAGACCTGACAGAAGGCGCGCAGATTTTTGACGATCTTATGCGAGGCGGCCTTGCCTCGGGGCATGCGCCATTCACCTTCGAGGGCGCCGAGGTGCTCGCCATTACCGAAGGCGACAGCGATGGCACTGCAGAAGTTGCGGTGAGCGAAGGGCCAAGCCCGCTCACACTTTCGCTCGAAAAAACCGAATGGGGCGATTGGCGGGTCGACGAGATCACCTGGGACGGGTCATCCGAAGGCAAGCCGTGGGACGCGGGAACCAGCGCACCTGTCGAAGGGGCAACACAAGCCGAAGGTCCGCGAACGATCCTCGACACCTTGCCGACCGAATCGCCTGAGGTTGCGGCTGAAGCGTTTGTCGAAGCCTTTGCAGCGGGCGACTACTTCCAAGCGCACTTGCTGATGTCGCCAGCCGCCAAGCGAGCCCTCCTCGATCCTATGCGGCCGTTGATGATGATGCAGTTCCTCCCGGGGATCGACGAGGAAGATTTGCCGGGCACCGGGCTCTTCCGCCAGGTGCAGCGCGCCGATGCACTGGCATTCGACACGATGCGCGATCCGGCCGTGGTGATGCATCGACTGCTGACGGCTGCGAAGCGGCAGGGCGTGCTGCCGTTCAGCCTCGATGGTGCGGAGGTTGAGGCGGTGAGCGAGATAACCGAGCCGACCGAGCCTGAAAGCGAGATGATCGCGGAGACCACCGTCACGGTGAAGACAGCGGGCGATCCGAGCGTGATCAACCTTCATATGGTGCAATTGCCCAATGACGAGTGGCGCGTCGATCGCATCTCCTGGGACGGCTCGCTCGATCAATTGCGACCATGGGGTTTGCCGGTCTGACGAACAACGCACCAAAATTGTTGGTATCACATGGTCAGCGCGTTTTCGCTTTAGAGGCTAGGCACTTGGCTTTATAATGCGCCGACTTCCGGGGGACAGAACCATGCGATTTCTTGCAGCAACGCTGGCGACAATAATTCTTTGCGTGCCGGCCATGGCGCAAGAGGGGCGCACCTTTGTTGATCGCCTGCCGATGGACACGCCGCAGGACACGGCCAAGGCCTTTATCGACGCGTTCAACTACAAGGATTTTGCGACGGCCTATTACATGCTCTCGCCCGAGGCCAAGCGGACCTTTGTCGATAGCTACTACGCCTATACCGCCGGGCGCTATTTCAATGTAGGGGAGAGCGGCATGGTCGACGGCTCGCTGCTGTCGGATGCGACGCTTTCGGACGATGAACTGGCCGAAGTGGGCGACGATACGGCGCTGATTTTCGATAATCTCGTGTTCCACGCCGATGCCAATGGCGAAATGCCGTTCAGCCTGGCGAATGCCGAGCCGGCGCTGGTGGAGTCGACCGGGGAGAAGACCGCGCTAATCACCGTCCAGGGCGGGCAACCGGCGACAATCCTGATGGATGCCGAACTACTCTATAATGGCGACTGGCGGATCGACCGGATCCATTGGGCGGGCTCGGACGGCTCGCTGAAGCCTTGGGGGCTCAGCACCGGTAAGGTGAAGAAGCATGAGCCCGCGCCGGAAGCCGAAGACGCGCCAGCCCCGACTCAGCCATGATCCCGTGCAACAACCGGGGATCGACAATCCCCGTTGTTCACAGTGTTCACAGCCTGCGGAGTTTATTAAGCCTTGGCCCCGTAGGTGATGTGGGACTCTAGCTGCGCTCGCGTGGTTAGAAAGGTTAACACACCCGAGGACACCAATGGCTGAGATCGCACGGCTGCACCCGGCCGAAGACAAGTCGTTTCGTTTGGCTCCACACAATGTGGAGGCCGAGCAGGCGCTGCTGGGCGCTATCCTCATCAACAACGAAGCCTTCTATCGCGTCTCGGATTTTCTCGAGCCTGAGCATTTTTACGAGCCGGTGCATCGCGATATCTATGACATCACGAGCAAGGTGATCCGCGCTGGCAAGTCTGCCGATCCGACGACGATCAAGACTCACCTGCCCGACCAGTTGTTGCCTGAAGTGACCATGGCGCAGTATCTGGCGCGTCTCGCCGCCGAAGCCACCACTGTCATCAATGCCGGAGACTATGGGCAGGCGATCTATGACCTGGCCATCCGGCGCAACCTGATCCTCGTCGGCGAGGAGATGGTTTCGGTGGCCTATGAGTCGGACGTCGAGATGACGCCGACCAAGCAGATCGAAAAGGTCGAAGGCGAGCTCTTCCAGCTGGCGGAAAAGGGCCGCTATGACGGCGGCTTCTTGAGCTTCGGTACCGCACTCAATGCCTCGATCCGTATGGCGGGGGAAGCGTTTCAGCGCGATGGCGGGCTTTCGGGCGTGGCGACGGCGCTGCACGATCTCGACAGGCAGATGGGCGGCTTGCAGCGCTCGGACTTGATCATCCTGGCTGGCCGCCCGGCCATGGGCAAGACTTCGCTTGTGACCAATATCGCCTATAATGTCGCAAAAGCCTGGCGCGGCGAGGTGACGCCGGACGGGCACACCAAGACCGTCGATGGCGGCATTGTTGGGTTCTTCAGCCTCGAAATGAGTTCGGAGCAGCTCGCGACGCGTATTCTGGCGGAACAGGCGGAGATTTCCTCGTCCGACATCCGCCGCGGCCGCATTCACGACAGCCAGTTTTCCAAGCTTGTCGACGTCTCCAACGAGATGAGCCGTGTGCCGCTTTATATCGACGATACCGGCGGCATCTCGGTGGCGCAGATGGCGGCGCGGGCGCGACGCTTGAAGCGGCAGAAGGGGCTTGATCTCCTGATCGTCGACTATCTTCAGTTGCTTTCGGGTTCATCGAAATCCTCGAGCCAGAACCGCGTGCAGGAACTGACCGAGATCACGACAACGCTGAAGGCGCTGGCAAAGGAACTGGAAGTGCCCGTCATTGCCCTCTCCCAGCTCTCCCGTCAGGTGGAAGCGCGCGACGACAAGCATCCGCAGCTAGCGGATTTGCGCGAATCGGGTTCTATCGAGCAGGACGCCGACGTGGTGCTGTTCGTTTATCGCGAAGAGTATTATCTCAAGAACAAGGAACCCAAAGAGGGAACGCCGGAGCACATTGCCTGGCAAGGGGAAATGGAACAGGTGCACGGCAAGGCGGAAGTCATCATAGCCAAGCAGCGCCACGGCCCGACCGGCACTGTGCAGCTGAGCTTTGAAGCCCAGTTCACCCGCTTTGGAAATCTCGCAAGGGCAGACTACTTGCCCGAACGCATGGAATAGGCATGAAGCTGACGTCTGGCCTTGGAGGCCAATTGACTGTCGACCTGGGGGCGCTGGCCCGCAACTGGCGCGCCCTCGATAAGGTGAGCCAGGGTGCACTGACGGCTGCCGTGGTCAAGGCCGATGCCTATGGCACGGGAATCGAAATGGCGGCGAAGGCGCTTTATGCGGCCGGGGCGCGCTTCTTTTTCGTCGCGACACCCGATGAAGGTGTCGCGGTGCGCACGGCCCTGCCGGAGGCGCATATCTTCGTGCTCGACGGGCTCTATCCGGGCGCGGCCAATCTTTACATCCGGCAGAACCTGATGCCGGTCATTTCCTCCATGGAAATGCTCGAGGAGTGGCTCGCCAAATGCGTCGAGCGGAACGAGGGCTATCCCAGCGCCTTCCATTTCGACACCGGCATGAACCGGCTGGGTTTCCGGCTGAACGAGTCGGTCGCTGTGCGCGAGCGGATTTCGCGGCTCGGCTATGCACCGCAAATGGTGATGAGCCATCTCGCCTGCGCCGATGTGCCGAACCACGAAAAGAACCGCACGCAATTGGCGCTGTTCGGATCGGTGCTGAACCAATTTCCGGGCATTCCGGCCTCGCTTGCCAATTCGGCGGGCCTGATGACGGGACGCGACTATCACTTCCAGATGGTGCGGCCGGGCATTGCGCTTTATGGCGGGCGAGCCGTTATCGGCCGCAAGAACCCGATGGCCAATGTCGTGACGCTGCACGCGCCGATCCTGCAAGTGCGGGAAGCGCGGACGGGTGAGACCGTCGGCTATGGCGCGGCCTATTCGCTATCGCGCGATAGCCGATTGGCCGTTATCGGGCATGGCTATGCCGATGGTTTTCAGCGCAGCCTGTCGTCCAGCAATACGCGGCCAGGCGGGAAGGTGTTCGTGCGCGGCAGACTCTGCCCGATCCTCGGCAAGATTTCGATGGACTTGACCATCGTCGATATCACCGAACTTGGGTCTGATATTCCTAAGCCTGGTGAGGGCGTTGAAATCTTCGGTCCCAATATCAGCGTGGACGACCAAGCGGATGCCGCCGGCACGATCGGCTACGAAATGCTGACCTCGCTCAAGGGGCGCTATTCGCGCAACTATGTCGGCAATGGGTATTTGCAGGAATAGTCTGCAGCTTTCAGTGTTCTAACGGCATTCTTGCTCGCTAGAGGCACTTCTGGCGCCTCTGCGGCTCAGGTCCATAATTCTGCAGTCGGGCAGAGGAATACACCATCGCGCAGGTCTTCATCGGGGGCCATAGCCCTCGGCTTGCCCGTGCCTGGCCATGGGGCGCGTGTGCTGCTGTCATCATCGATGATGAGCGTGGTTCCGTTGTCAAAGCCTAGGTTCATCGACACCCTATCGACATTGAGGGCAGTGATCGTGCTCCCGACGAGGAGGGATGCGAGTTCGTCGGGTGCGATCTCGCTGAGAAGCCGCTCCTCAAGACGTAACCAGTCGCCTGCGCCCCAGAGGGATACGACCAACCAATCGTCTCCAAGACCAAGCGCGAAGAAACCGGGCCCTCCCATGCCGTAGGTTCCGAAATAGGGAGTGACATCGACGACGAGTCGACCAACCACATCATGAGCCTGTAACGGCGGGGGCACAAAATCAACCAATTCGGCGGATGGGCCGAGGGACCATTCATCTTGTGGAATAGGCTCTCCGCCTGGAATTTGAAACCTTCGCCCCAGCACTTTGCATTACCCCTAACGTGTCGCGACAAAATCCAGAATGGAACAGGCTTCTGTCAACCACCTGGCTCGCGCATTGGCGCCGCTGGTTCGCTCTTTGTTCTTGCCAGGGAAATAGCATGGCATTAAATCAAACATATGCATTCCAGGTTCGGATAACCCATTGGCCAAGCTCAAATCCAATTTCGTCTGCCAGGCGTGTGGCGCGGTCTCGACACGATGGCAGGGGCGTTGCGACGCCTGCGGGGAGTGGAACACCATTGTCGAGGAGATGATCGACAGCGGAATCGGGGCGGGACCGAAGGCGGCGAAGTCCGGTGGACGGCCGACTAACCTCCTGCCGCTGGCGGGCGAAACCGAGGGCGCGGCGCGTGTCGTGACCGGGATTGCCGAGCTTGATCGCGTGACGGGCGGCGGCTTTGTCAAGGGATCGGCCTTGTTGGTGGGTGGCGATCCCGGCATTGGCAAGTCGACCCTGCTGCTGCAATCGGCGGCAGCCTTGGCCAATCGGGGCAAGCGCGTCATCTATGTTTCGGGCGAAGAGGCCATTGCGCAGGTGCGGCTGCGCGCACAGCGCCTGGGACTTGGCGAGGCCAGTGTCCTGTTGGCCGCGGAAACCAATGTCGAGATCATTCTGGCGACGCTCGAAAACGGGCCGCCGCCCGATCTCGTGATCATCGACTCTATCCAGACGCTCTGGACCGACAGGGTGGAAAGCGCGCCGGGGACGGTGACACAGGTGCGCACTTCGGCGCAGGCGTTGACACGACTGGCCAAAAAGTCGGGCGCGGCCGTTGTGCTGGTGGGGCATGTGACCAAGGACGGACAGATCGCAGGTCCACGCGTCGTCGAACACATGGTCGACGCCGTGCTCTATTTCGAAGGGGACTCGAGCCATACGTTCCGCATCTTGCGCGGGGTCAAGAACCGCTATGGCGCGACCGACGAGATCGGCGTCTTCGCCATGACTGAGCGCGGCTTGGAACAAGTCGCCAATCCGTCGGCGTTGTTTCTCGATCAGCGCGATCAGGATGCGGCGGGTTCAGCCGTGTTTGCAGGCATGGAAGGGACACGGCCGATCCTCATCGAAATCCAGGCGCTGGTGGCGCCCTCCCCGCTGGGCACGCCGCGCCGAGCTGTCGTCGGCTGGGATTCCTCGCGGCTTTCCATGGTGCTGGCTGTGCTTGAAACGCGCTGCGGCGTCCGCATCGGGGCGAACGATATTTATCTCAATGTGGCGGGCGGGCTGAAGATCAATGAACCTGCGGCAGATTTGGCCGTGGCGGCAGCATTGATCTCATCGTTGACCGGATCGCCCTTGCCCAAGGAAGCGGTCTATTTCGGAGAAATTTCGCTCGCAGGCGGTGTGCGCCCCGTGGTGCATGCGGGACTGAGACTGCGCGAGGCGCAGAAGCTGGGATTTCAATCGGTAATGACTGGCCGAATGAACACCGTCGATCGCGCCGGGGATTTTGCGGTCAATGAATTTACCCAGCTTTCGGAAATGGTCAGCCGAATTGCGGCGAACGGGAAGAAGCCGGTGGCGGAACCGGAGGGATGGTAAGGACAGTTAGTGGTGGCCACGCGAGTGAAAAAGGGCCGCCTGACGGTTGAATTCATCAGAATAATTACGCTGAGGCAGATACATTCTGAGGTCGAACATAAGAACCAAGATTTGTCAAAATGACATTATTTATGGGCAGCAGAAGTCGTTAGACAGTTTGAAACGATATCAACCAAATTGATCCTCACAAATTTATGTTCAGGTTGCGAGGAAAGTCTGCGAAGCGCATAACCTGAGCCTGACTGCTTCATAAGTTCGCCTTCGAATGGTGGACGATATTCAAGGCTTCTCCATGTTTCTCATGATCCCGCTTATCGACCGCATCCGGCAGAGCGGCGACAAAGCGGAGCTTCTAGCCAACTTCCAACGATCGATGAGCGAGCTTGGATTCACATGGTCCAACCTCTCTATCGCGGTGAACATGGCGGAGGTTGGATACGAGGTGCTGATCAGTAACTGGCCGGAAGCGGTCCCTCTAAAATTCCATGAAAAGACACGGACTGATAGCGGGTTTGCCGCTCACCTTCCGCCTGCTGGCAAGAGCTTTACCTGGAACGACAACACTCTCGCGAAACATAAAGAAGATAGCTTTATTTCGGTTTTGCTGGCGCACGGCATCCGCACCGGCGCGTTCGCGTCGCTTACCGACTTCAGTGGGCGTCCATACAAAATCGTTGTCGGCACAGAATCCGGCAAGGCGCTCATGGAAGACCTTGTGGCACAGGTCATTATATTGGCAACCGTGACGCTCTTGCGCCTCGATAGCCTCGTTCAGACAGAAACCACTAGCGAGACAAAGCGTGCCGCTGCCGATCTCAACCTGAGCGAGACGCAGCATGAGATCCTAAGTTGGGCGGCAGCGGGCAAGTCGAATGCCGATATCGCTGCCATCATGGGGTTGAGCACCTCGGCCATCTCCTATCACCTCGCCAGAATTTACAAAATCCTCGGCGTGGCGACCAAGCTGCAGGCTGTGGCGATGCTGACGAGCGCAGGTGCCAGCAGCTAGCGGCTTCCGACCTCAAATACGCTGGAAGGTTGCGGTTGCCACCTGACGGACGGATTCAGACTTGCCGGCCATGGACTCGGAGTGGCCAAGGAGTAGGTAGCCGCCGGGACGCAGGTGGGACACGAGCTTGTCGATGACCCGGGCCTAATCTTCCTTGCTGAAATAGATCAGCACATTGCGCAGGAAGATGATGTCGACGTCGCGATCGACTGGATAGTGCGGGTCCATCAGATTGAGATAGTTGAAGTTGGTCCGCCGGCGCAGTTCGGGAGCGATCCGAACCTCCTTCGGTGGATTCTCGCGGCGCGACCACAAGAGATATTTGCGCTGCATATCCTGCGGGATGGGTGCGATCTGCTCAGTCGAGTAGATACCGATGCGCGCCTTATGGAGGACTTCGGTCGACACATCCGTGCCGAGGATCGAATACCGGAAGGCGCCGCTCTTTTCGGCCATATCCGACAGAACCATGGCCGTTGTGTAGGCCTCAGCGCCGGTCGAACAGGCTGCACTCCAGACCTTTAGGGTCGGCAGACGCTCGAGGCGTCGCGTGGCGAGGATGTCCCGGACGATCGTTGAGCGAAGCAGTTCAAAGTGCTGCGGCTCGCGGAAGAAGTCGGTCTTGTTGGTGGTCAGGACGTTGACGAGATGCGGCAGTTCCGCTTCCAGCCCGGCGCGGCGGAACAGGAGATCGCTGTATTCGGCAAAGCTGGTCATCTGAAGGTCACGCAGCCTCCGGCGGAGTCGCGCTTCGACCATGGACTGCTTGGTCGAGTGGAGCCGGACACCGATCTCGGAGCTGATGAGGTCGACGATGCGGGCGAAATCGCGGGCAGAAAGCTGGTCAATCGTGGACTGTGTGCTGAACATCTGCGTTTGGGCGAACTGCACTGGTGGCTCTCCAGAATGGTTCGCACGCCCCGATCGCGAACCCTAGTTTCGGTGTGGGAACGGCGCTCCTTGAGAGAGCGCCGGCAAATCATGTCAGGCCGCACCGCGACGAACGAATTGGCCATCAAGATTGTCGTCGCCACCGTCGAGATCGAGATCGAAACCGCCTGCCAGCGGCTTTGACTTAACGGGATTGCGCGAGAGATGCGGGGCCGAAGCCATGACCGCGGCGCGAAGATCGCGTTTGGGGTGGCCGTCAGCTGGCAGACGGGGCGATGGCGCAGCCATTCCATCGACGCGGAAGTAGCTGATGGCGGCCTGAAGTTGCTCGGCCTGGCTGGCAAGCTCTTCGGCTGTTGACGACATCTCTTCTGCAGCGGAGGTGTTCTGCTGGGTGACTTTATCAAGCTGCTGGATAGCGGTGTTGATCTGCGTGGCGCCGGCATTCTGTTCGCGGCTGCCAGAGGAGATTTCTTCGACCAGTTCGGCGGTGCGCTGGATATCAGGCACCAGTTTTTCGAGCATGTCGCCAGCCGAACGGGCGGCTTTTACAGTGGTGGCCGAGAGTGTCGAGATTTCGGCTGCCGCGGTTTGCGAGCGCTCTGCCAGCTTCCGAACCTCGGAAGCGACAACTGCAAAGCCACGACCGTGTTCGCCAGCGCGCGCTGCCTCCACGGCTGCGTTGAGGGCGAGGAGATCGGTCTGGCGGGCGAGTTCCTGAACGACCATGATCTTTTCGGCAATGGTCTGCATGGCGGATACGGCGTTGTTGACGGCCTGACCCGACAGGAGCGCGTCGGCCGCCGACTGGCGCGCGATGCGTTCGGTTTGGGTGGCGTTTTCGGCCGACTGCTTGATGGTGGCGCTCATTTCTTCCATCGACGCCGAGGCTTCTTCAGTGGAGGAGGCTTGCTCGGTCGCACCCTGACTCAACTGTTCGGCGGTGGCCGACATTTCCTGGCTGCCCGAGGCGACGTTACGCGTGGCAGCGGTGACTTCGGACACGACTACGCGCAGCTTGCCGGTCATTGTGTTGAGGACTTTTACCAGATCGCTCACCTCGTCATTGCCCTTGGTGGCGGCCGAGGCATTGAGATTACCGCCGGCAACATCGTTGGCCAGCTTGACGGCGGTATTGAGCGAACGAGAGATCGCGGTGACGATCAGGGTGGCAGCAAGGGCTGCGAAGAGGGAGGAGCCAACGAGAATGGCGATGAGCAGCATGCGGCTCTGTTCGTGGAGCACGGTCGCAGCTTCGTTTTCGTTGGCGAGGTTCTGCGTGCTGGCGGCGATGATGTCATCGACCAGTTTGGTGATCTCGGCGCGCATGGGCGCCGCTTCGTTCGCGGCGATATTTGTCGCGTCATAGGTGGCGCGGTCTAGGGACAAGGCATTGGCCTCGCCCATGCTCGCGAAAAACGCCGTGAGTTCCCTGGCAATGGTCTTGGCTTGATTAGCCTCGGGAGCAGGCAGGAGGCGCGCGAGGCTTTCGATGTCCGCGCTGATTGTAGAGTTTATGCTCGCGAAATCCGAAGCATATTTATCCTGTGCTTCCGGATGCTCATCGGAGAGCAGGAGATTGCGATGCTGACGGTAGGCCTTGGAGACCAAGGCTTCGAGCTGGGTCATCGCCACATAGCCTTCGATGGCCGTGGGGTCACCGCCGACCAAACGGCGACGGACGCTCTCGGAAAGGGTCGTAAGCTTTTCCTCAATATTGCGATTGGCTTCGGTGATGACGCCAGTAGTCAATTCATAGGCGCGCGCACTGCTGTTCTTGAGGGCTTCGGTGGCAACCCGGTCGGTTGCGGCTTTATAGGTGCCAATCAGGGTCGCGATGTGCTCGATCGTCTGGTTGTTGCCCGCCGTCGAAAAAGTGCCGCGCAGTTTATCGACGTTGGCGCTGGTGGCCGTGAGGATATCGCTGCCTGAGGCCGCCATTTTCGCGATTTCAGCATCATCGTTGGAAATGATCATCTGCCGCATATTCGAGGCAGCCGTCGCCAGATCGACCTGCACCTTGCGCACCGCAAGGGAACGCTCCACCGGGCCGGTGACAATGGTGTCGATCTTGTCGTTGAGGGTACCCAGGTTCTGGATGGCGTAGAACATGCTGCCGGCGGAAAGCACCATGACGGCCGTAAAGGTCGCCGCCAGCTTTGCCTTAATCGTCAATCTCATAATGCAGACTCTTTTTCCATGCTGCAGCGAGCGACTCCTGTCGCCGCGTCGAAATAAAAATGTCTTTGCAACGCTCGAGAGTTGGACGTTTCGCCCTATCCAATGACCCGACGCTGAGATCGGCTGAATGCGGCATGCGTGATGGCGGGAGAGCCTATGTCCAAACCCTCCCGCCTTGCGACATGCACGAGCCGCACGAGACAGATGAAACAAGACGAAAGCGAATGAAACCAACCAGGTAACTAGTTGCTAATCTCTCTGTGATGAGGTGAAATCGCGGAACTCCATGGGCTCACTCGATCGCCCTCCCTTTTGTCGCGGGGCAAATCTCCGCATTTTCCAGTTCGCGCTGCAATGATGCCGCTTTTTTCGGCAAGCTGGCGGCTGCCATTCGCCTAAGATCGATTTAATCTTGGGTGCGCGGCCAGAGGTGTTAAGAAACTCTGAAACATCACGTGCTTGCGCGCCTCTTGGCCTTGGCAGGCAAGCACAAAGCCGCTAATGGTCCCGCAACAGGCCGAGACGGCAACTGGAGACAGGCAAAACATATGCTGACAGCGTTCGACGTTGGTGTGGGCGTCTTGGTTTTGATCTCGGCGATCCTGGCGACCGCTAGAGGACTGACGCGCGAAGTGCTATCGCTCGCGACCTGGGCCGGCTCCGCCGCCATCGCCATCTACATGTATCTCTATCACCCCGATATCGCGCAGCAGTATATCGCCGAAGAGATCGTCGCCAATATCGCGACCGTGGTGGTGAGCTTCATCGTCTCGCTCATTGTGCTGCACCTGCTCACCATGCGTATCGCCGATTTCGTCGTCGATAGCCGCATCGGTCCGATCGACCGCACCCTGGGCTTTGTCTTTGGCGTGCTGCGCGGCATTCTTATCGCCATCGTCATCACTATTTTCGGCACTTGGCTGCTCGGCACCAACCTGCCGGAATGGGCGCGCAATTCGCAATCGCTGCCGCAGTTGCAGAACATGGGCAATACGCTGATCTCCATGCTGCCCGAAGGTCTTGAGCAGCAGGTCAACGACATCCTCAAGGGTGGTGGCGCCGATCTGACGGCGGACCCGGAAGCACAGACGACGCCGCAGGAAACTGTGCCTGTCGATCCGACGATCGACGGTACCGTTGACCCGACCGACGCTCCGGTTGCCGGCGAAACGCAAACTTGATTTGAAGCGGGCCCTGCCCGCTTCATGCCTCGCCCCCAAATCTGTCATTGGTGGCGGGAAGGCAAATGCGCTATTGGCGTGAACCAAGAAACCGGCTTTGCCGGCACCGCCCGCAGGCCAGCGAGCGGTGAGCCTAAAGCTCATGGAGAAGTTCGGTGACCCACCCGAGCGACGACGATTTCGATCTTGAAAGCGACACGCTGCACGAAGAGTGTGGCGTGTTTGGCATTTTGGGGCATAGCGATGCTTCGACGCTGACGGCGCTGGGGCTGCATGCCTTGCAGCACCGCGGGCAGGAAGCGGCGGGGATCGTCAGCTTTGACGGGCGCCAGTTCTACCAGGAAAAGCGCATGGGTCTGGTGGGCGACCACTATACCGACCCGACCGTGCTGGCCAAACTGCCCGGCACCATGTCGATCGGGCACACGCGCTATTCGACGACGGGCGAAGTGGCGCTGCGCAATGTGCAGCCGCTGTTTGCCGAGCTCGAAGCGGGCGGCATCGCCATTGCGCATAATGGCAATTTCACCAATGGGCTGACGCTGCGTCGCCAGATCATCGCGACTGGCGCCATCTGCCAATCGACGTCCGACAGCGAGGTGGTGCTGCACCTGATCGCGCGCTCGCGCCACTCGTCCACCACCGACCGCTTCATCGACGCCATCCGGCAGATGGAGGGCGGCTATGCCATGCTGGCACTGACGCGTACCAAACTGATCGCGGCGCGCGACCCCGTTGGCATTCGCCCGCTGGTGATGGGTGAACTCGACGGCAAGCCGATCTTCTGCTCGGAAACCTGCGCGCTCGATATCATCGGCGCCAAATATGTGCGCGACGTCGAGAACGGCGAAGTCATCATCTGCGAGATCCAGCCTGACGGCTCGATCACCATCGAAGAGCGCAAGCCTGCCCGCAAGGTGCCGGAGCGGCCGTGCCTTTTCGAATATGTGTACTTCGCCCGCCCAGATTCCATGGTGTCCGGCCGCAGCGTCTATAAGGCGCGCAAGCAGATGGGCATCAACCTCGCCAAGGAAGCGCCTGTCGAGGCCGATGTCGTCGTGCCCGTGCCCGATGGTGGCACGCCTGCAGCCATCGGCTATGCGCAGCAGAGCGGCATTCCGTTCGAACTCGGCATCATCCGCAATCACTATGTGGGCCGCACTTTCATCGAGCCGACCCAGCAAATCCGCGCTTTTGGCGTGCGCCTCAAACATTCGGCCAATCGCGCCGAAATCGAAGGCAAACGCGTG
>CAJYKO010000040.1 GCA_913775215.1 uncultured Devosia sp.
GGGCTGGGACATAAAACGCTCGATCTTGCGGGCGCGCGCAACGGTCAGCTTGTCCTCTTCGGAAAGCTCGTCCATGCCAAGGATGGCGATCCTGCAGAAGTACAAGGCTCTCCAGGACATCATCGCCATCCTTGGCATGGACGAGCTTTCCGAAGAGGACAAGCTGACCGTTGCGCGCGCCCGCAAGATCGAGCGTTTTATGTCCCAGCCCTTCGACGTGGCCGAAGTCTTCACCGGTTCGCCGGGCGTCTTCGTCCAGCTCGCCGATACCATCAAGGGCTTCCAGGGTCTGGTTAAGGGTGAGTACGACCACCTGCCCGAAGCTGCTTTCTACATGGTCGGCACCATCGAAGATGCCGTCAAGAAGGCACAGAAGCTGGCCGCTCAGGCCGCCTAATCTTTTGCCACTTGGGTCCGTCGTTCGCGACGGGCCCAGCGCTAAGCCCGGCCAGTCGGGCTTTCTCCGCTAAGGGACCAAAAAAATGGCTGAAGGCCTCAAGATCGAGATCGTTTCGCCCGAGCGTCTGCTGGTTTCGCAGACTGTCCAGTCGGTCACCGTTCCGGGCACCGAAGGCTATTTCACGGTCATGGCTGACCATGCGCCCTTCATGACGACGCTGCGTGCCGGTTTCATAACCGTCAATGGCGAAGGCAAGAGCGAAATCTTCTTCGTGCGTGGCGGCTTTGCCGATATCTCGCCAGCCGGCCTTACCATTCTGGCCGAAGAATCCGTGCCCTTCTCAGAATTCGATCGCACTGATCTCCAGACGCAGATCGAGGCAGCACAGAACGAACTCAACCGCGCTGAATCGCCGGAAGACAAGTCCTATGCCCAGCAGTTCGTCAGCGGCCTCCTGAACCTCGCGCTTGAAGCCGAGCAGCTCAACGATACACATATCCACTAAGTCCGGTTGGACTGAGCCGGAATGACGAAGGCCGCCTGTTGAGCGGCCTTTTTGTCATTGGAGGGCTGCTGAAACCAGAGCCTTGGCATGCAGATCGGTCGTGTCAAAGACCGGCAGCGGGCTAACAGCATCGTCGATCAGCATGCCAATCTCGGTGCAGCCAAGGATGACAGCCTCGGCGCCGCGTGCCGCAAGCCGGGCAATGGCATCGACATAGATGCGTCGCGACTCGTCCCGGACGATGCCACGGCAGAGTTCATCATAGATAATGCCGTTGAGATTGGTGCGATCGACTTCCGGAATGAGCGAAGTGATCCCCCGAGCCCTGAGGCGATCGCGATAAAAGCTCATCTCCATGGTGAAACGCGTTCCGAGCAGCCCAACTGTGGCGTAGCCGTCAGCGAGTAGCGCGTCGACAGTGGGATCGGCGATGTGGACGAATTGGGTGTCGACGCCGTCCAACATGCGATCCGCAACGACATGCATGGTATTGGTGGCTAGGCCCAGGATTTCCACGCCAGCACTTGCGAGGCGTTTCGCCGAACGATTGAGCGCGTCGCCGGCGACGTCCCATTGCCCAGCCGACTGCATCGCGGCAATCGGGGCGAAATCGACGGAGTCGATCAGAAGAGGCGCCGAATGCAGCCCGCCGCGAAGGCGCGCGGTCTCCTGGTTGAGTACGCGATAATAGTGGGCGGTCGATTCCCAGCTCATGCCACCGATAAGGCCAATGGTCTTCATGGTCAGACGTGAGTAAAGCGTTGCGGAATGTCGGCAAAGGCTTCGACGACCTTATCATAGGCATCGCGCTTGAAGGGTACGATCAGCGATGGGGTCTTCGACAGCCGTTCCCAGCGCCACGCATTGAACTCGGGCTTGAATTTACCGCCTGCGGGCGTTTCGACGTCGATCTCGCTCTCATCGCCAGTGAAGGCAAAAGCGAACCAGCGCTGGCGTTGGCCGCGATATTTCCCTTTGAAGCCAATGCCGAGAAGATCGTCGGGCAGATCGTAGTAGATCCATTCCGGCGCCTCGGCGACAAGGCTGACCGAAGTGATATTGGTTTCCTCGTGCAGTTCGCGCAGCGCTGCGCGGAGCGGGTCTTCACCCTGATCAATCCCGCCTTGTGGCATTTGCCAGGCAAAGCCCTTCTTGGCGGATTCGTCGGGATCGCCCTCGGATTTGCGGTGACCGATGAAGACATTGCCCATGGCATTGAAGACGGCGACGCCCACGCAGTCGCGATAGGGCATGGCTTCACGGTTAGGCAATTTGGACATGATCAAGCAGTCTGTTTCGGCGCTGAGACGGAATGGCCAGCAGCGCGCTATTGCATCAACGCGCTGGCTGGCACCAGCGCAATACCCTTGCCGTCAAGGCTCGCAGACCACTCAGAAATGGCCTGAATTGAAATGGGCAATGCGCTTACAATACCGATGGCACTGCCATTTTCCAACGCCTCAGCTTCAAGGCTGTCGAGCGCTGACAGAATAGATGTGCGTGCCGGATTGGCGTCGATCAAGAGGTTGGCCCGGGCAAAGGGTACCTTATTGGCATGGGCCAGCTGCTCTGAGACCGAGCGGTTCGATGAACCATCATCGATATACCCAATCCCGCGGGCACCAAGCTCTTCCATGATCGGCTCAAAATCGCCTGACGACGCGGTAAAGCGGGCGCCCATATTATTGATGACGCCAAAATAGCCGCCGAAGCGCGCCATCAGCCAGAAGAGCTTGTCGAGATTCTCGCGCGGCGCTTCGCCCGTAAGAAGCGTATGAGGGCCAGGATCGTTCTGTGGAAAGTCGAAGGGCTCGAGCGGTACTTCGAGCATAACCTCGTGTCCGCCGTTGCGGGCTGCGGCGACCGTGCTCGCAAGACCTTTGCCATAGGGCGCAAATGCCAGGGTCACGAAATCTGGCAATTGACCGATGGCGTCGAGAGAGCCCTGCTCGTTGATGCCGAGCCCTGTAACGATGAGCGCTATCCGCGGACCTGTGCCGACGCTGGCGGCATCGAAAGGATGCTTGTAGGCGGCGAACGGGGTTCCGCCGGTGCCGGACATGCGGGGGATGGTGCCATTGGCCGTCTCTTCGGCGAGATCGGGAATAATCCCCGAAGCATCGGCGGCAAGACCTGGCGACGTTGCTGCCGTCGATTCCGTAGGCGGCACATTAGTGCCATCAACTGCATATTGCTGGGGATCGGCTGTGATCGTCACCGG
>CAJYKO010000041.1 GCA_913775215.1 uncultured Devosia sp.
CATGAATTTTCAGGCGGTCAGCGCCAGCGCATTGGTATTGCGCGTGCGCTGGCGGCCGAACCCTCGGTTCTGGTCTGTGACGAGCCGGTTTCGGCGCTCGACGTGTCGGTTCAGGCGCAGGTTGTGAACCTACTGATCGACCTGCAAAAGCGACTCGATATCGCGATCATCTTCATTGCCCACGATCTCGCCGTGGTACGCGCCATCTCGCATCGGGTGATGGTGATGTATCTCGGCCGCGCGGTTGAAGAGGGCGGTGCCGACCGGGTGTTGGTGACGCCAAATCATCCCTATACTGTGGCGCTGCGTGGCTCTGCGCTGGAGCCTGATCCCGCGCGGGCCCGTCTGGCGCGTGGCAAGGCAACGCGTGGCGAACCGCCAAATCCGGTCAATCCGCCACCGGGCTGTCGCTTCAATCCGCGCTGCCCGCGGGTGACGGACGAGTGCCGCACGAATGAGCCGCAAATGAAGCGGCACACCGATGCGGCGGGTGTCAGCGGCGTGGCCTGCTACCATCCGGTGCAAGAGGCGGCAGCACTCAGCGCCTAGAAAACAAAAAAGGCGGCCGGAGCGATCCGGACGCCTTTTTTATGCGTGAAATGGTTCAGACCCGGCCGAGCCGGTCGAGAAGCGCGGCTCCGGTGCGGATGCCTTTGAGGAACAGGTCGATTTCCATGTTCTCGTTGGGCGCGTGGTTGGCTTCGTCGGCATTGGCATAGGGCATGACGAATGCCGGGACGCCGAGCACCTTGGTGAAGACATAGTCGGGAAGGCTACCGCCAGCCGATGGATAGACCAGCGGCTGCTCGTTGCGGGCTTCGACGATGGCTTCCTGGATGAGCTTGCCCCAGGGATCGTCCAGCGGCGTGCGCGAGGGCAGCATGGAGCCATAGGTGATGACTTCAACCTCGGGCGCGTGCTTGGCGACGTGGGCTTTGACGCAGGCATAGACGTGTTCCGGCGTCATCGCTTCGACGAGGCGGATATCGCATTTGGCGACGGCCTCGCAGGGGAGGACCGACTTGGTGCCAGGCCCGCCATAGCCGCCGTGAAGGCCGTTGATGGTCAGCGTCGGATGGAACATCAACCGGTCCCAGAACGGGCGATCGGCGGGTTCATCAAGACGCATCAGGCCCATATTGGCCATGTATTCCTCCAGATCGAGCGGCAGCGCCTTGGTCGCGGCGATATCGGCTTCGGTCGGGGGAATGATCTGGTCGTGAAGGCCATCGATGGTGATACGGCCATCGGGCGTCTTCATGGTCGAGAGCAGATGCACCAGCGTCCAGATGGCGTTGGGCATGACGCCGCCATAGTTGCCCGAATGGGCATCGCGGGCGGCGGTGCGGACGCGCAGCTCGAACGAGGTCATGCCGCGCACGCCATAGGTCAGCGTCGAATTGCCGGATTCGTGCAGGGGGCCATCGGCGGTGACCACGAAATCGGCCTTGAGCCGATCCTTGTAGTCCCTGACAAAGTCGGCGATCTGCGGCGAGCCGATTTCTTCTTCGCCTTCGAGGAGGAAGATCACGTTGCAGGGCAGGGCGCCATGCACCTTGAGGTGCGCCTCGATAGCCATGATCTGCGCAAAGTGCTGGCCCTTGTTGTCGCCCACGCCGCGGGCGTAGATGCGCCCATTGCGAATGGTCGGCTCGAAGGGCGGGCTTTCCCACAGTTCCAGCGGATCGGGCGGCTGCACGTCATAGTGGCCGTAGAGCAGCACGGTGGGCTTTGCCGGATCGACAGTGTAACGGGCGAGTACGAAGGGATGGCCCTTGGTCGGGATCGCTTCGACTTCCATGCCGAGTTCACCCAGCATTTTGACTAGAAGTTCGGAGACTTCGCGGATGCCGATATTGTGGGCGCTGATCGAGGGGTTGCGCACATAGTCGATCAGGCGAGCGATATATTCGTCGTGCCGGGCTTCGATATGGGAGAAGACCGGGCTCAGCGTCGGCGATGTCATGCTGCTTCCTTGGTGAGGATGATACCGCCCGAGGCATGCACCTTGCCCTGCCAGCCGGCAGCAACGAAGGTGGTGGTGTCGAGCTGGGTCAGGATGACGGGACCGGCAAAGGTCGCACCAGCGCCGAGCTTTGCGCGGTCAAGAACGGGGACATCGACCTGCTTGCCATCGATGCTGACGGCCGTGTGCTCTTCCGGCGCGGGCGTCGTGCCGGGCGCGAGTTCCACGGCGGGCGGCACGGCAGCAAGGCCGGTTGCGTGAACGCGCAGGGTGACGAGCTCGATCTGGGCGCCCAGATTGAAGCCGTAGAGCGCCTTGTGGGCGGTCTGGAAATTGGCTTCGACCTCTGCGCGATTGGCGGCATAGGCGACGGCGATTTCGCCGCCCTGACCGGCATAGCGCATCAGCGCCACGCATTCGATGACGCGGGCTTCGGCCGCAACGTCTTCCTCATCGAGCCAGGCTCTCGCCTGCTCTTCCAGTTCGGCGATGATCGGCTCGGTCGCGGTCGGGTCCATGGCGCCGGGGATGGCGATGGCGCGGGAGAACTCCGACTTGAGATCGGCGGCGAGGAGGCCATCGGCGCAGAGCACGCCGGGGGCAGGGGTGATCAGCACGCTCTTGATGCCGAGAAGATCGGCAAGGGCACAGCCGTGCAGCGGGCCGGCGCCGCCGAACGGCACGAGCGTGAAATCACGCGGATCGTGGCCGCGTTCGACCGAGACGACGCGCATGGCGCCAACCATGTGGTTGTCGGCAATGGCGAGAATGCCGCGGGCGGCAGTCTCGAGATCAAGGCCCAGTGGCTCGGCAATGGTCATCACGGCGCGCTTGGCCGCTTCCACGTCGAGTACCATGCTGCCGCCGAGAAGGCGGGCCGGCAACTGGCCGAGCGCGACATGGGCGTCGGTGACGGTCGGCTCGGTGCCGCCATGTCCATAGCAGGCGGGGCCCGGACGGGCGCCGGCGCTTTCGGGTCCGACAGTAAGAGCACCGTCCTTGATGCGGGCGAGCGAGCCGCCGCCAGCGCCGATGGTGATCATATCGACCATGGGCAGGGCCAGCGGCCATTCGCCGACCGCGCCGTGCTGGGTGAGGCCGATCTGGCCGCCCTTGATGAGGCAGATGTCGGCCGAGGTGCCGCCGATATCATTGGTGATGATATCCTCGATGCCGCAGGCGGCAGCCGCGGCGCGGGCGCCGACAACGCCGGCTGCCGGGCCGGAAAGGGCGGTGAGCGCAGGGGCGACGCGGATCTTTGGTGCGCCGGCAACGCCGCCATTGGACTGCATCAGCATCAGCGGCGGTGTGGCACCCTCGTCGTCGAGGCGCTTCTCGAGGTTCCGCACATAGGTGGTGACGCCCGGCATCACCGTGGCGTTAAGCACGGTGGTGAGGCTGCGCTCATATTCGCGCACCACGGGCAGCACGTCGCTGGAGACGGTGACGGCGAGACCGGGCAGTTCCTCACGCAGGATTTCGGCGACGCGCCGCTCGTGCGCCGGATTGGCATAGGCATGGATGAGGCACACGGCGACGGCCTGCACATTCATGCCGCGGATCTTTTCTGCTGCGGCGCGGACGGTTGCCTCATCGAGCGTTTCGAGCACCGCGCCACCGGCGGCCACGCGTTCGTCGACTTCGACAATGCGGCTCGATGGGACCGGCGGAACCGGCTTGACCCAGGTATAGAGGTTCGCCTTGCGCGGAATGTCCTGGCGGCCGATCGCCAGCACGTGGCGGAAACCGCGCGTGGTGACGAGCGCGGTGCGCGCGCCCTTGCCTTCAAGGATCATGTTGGTGGCAACGGTCGTGCCGTGCAGCACCTGATCGAGGTCGGCAGCCGAGGCGCCTGCCTGCTTAAGGGCAAGGCGGATGCCGTTGAGGAAGGCCTCCGACGGATCGGATGGGATGGATGGGGTCTTGGCGCGCCAGGAGCGGCCAGAACCATCGACCAGTGCGACGTCGGTAAAGGTGCCACCGATATCAACGGCAACGGCGAGATTGGTTGGGTTTTCCGTGGCCATATCAGGCGAGCTCATCGATATAGGTATTGCGGTGGAAGGGTTTGGTCGCCGGGCGGTCGGCGCGCAGCTTTTCTGTGGCTTCGACGTCGAGCTGGTCGTCCGAAATCACGACGCCATAGAAGGTTTTTGCCGCTTCAACGGTGACGAAGCCGCCGCGCACGTCTTCGAGCACCCGTTCGGCCGGGCGATCATAGGGATGGCCCATGCCGCCGCCGCCGCCGGTGCGGATGCGCAGGATATCGCCCTTCTTGAGGGCCGTGCCGTCCGAAAGCGGCGGAATCTTGCGCTCTTCCGGGGTGCCAGGATTGACGACGATCGAGCCGCCCCCGCCGGACATGCCGCCAGCGTAACCCCAGGGCGGGTTCTTGACGCCGTCGATGCGGATGGCAAGGAGCGCTTCATCGGCGAGGATTTCATATTCGCGGATGATGCCGGTGCCGCCACGGAAGCGGCCTGGGCCACCGGAATCGGGCACGACGCCATATTGGCGCAGTCGTATCGGATAGCCGCCTTCGAGGAATTCAACCGGGTAGTTTTCCTGCGCGACGAAATAGACGGCGTCGATGCCATCGGCAAAGTCGCGGGCGCCGTAACCCACCCCGATACCATCGGCGAGGAGGAATGGCTTCGGCTCGCCAGTTTCCTTGCCAAAAGTGCCACGCATGATGGTGACGACATAGGCAGAATGAGCAGCCGGGGCGCCGCCCTTGCCGCGATTGACGAGGCCGTTGAGCACGGCAAGCATGCGCATCATGGTGAGGCCACGCATGCCGAGCGGGGCAGGGAAGCGGGGCTGAACGATGGAGCCTTCGCGCAGGCGCACTTCATCAATGGCGAGCGGGCCACCGGCATTGACCACTTGGCTGGGATCGCCGCCGAGGAAATAGAGCCCCAACGCCATGCCGGGAACGCCCTTGTTCATGATGAGATTGACAGGGCCGGGGGCCTGGTCGTCGCTTTCCGTCGCATCGAAGATAAAGCGATCTTCGCCATTGGAGCTCTTCTCGCGGGTGATGGAAAAGCGCAGGCTAAACGGGCCATTGCCATGGCCGTCGCTGTCAATCTGGTCAGAGAATTTGTAGGTGCCGTAATCGAAGGTTTCAGCAAGGCGACGGCGCACCAGGGTACGCGTGCGGTCGAGAAGCTGAGCGAGTGCGTCGGAGACGGTGTCAGCGCCGTGGCGGGCAACCACTTCGGCGACGCGGGTGACGCCGAGTTTCACCGCAGCCATGAGCGCTGACATGTCCCCCTCGCTCTGTGACGGAAAACGGGAATTGCGGTGGAAGATGGCTAGAGCCGTTTCGTTAACGACGCCGGTATCGACGAGCTTGGTCGGTGGGATGATGATGCCTTCCTGATAGATGGAAGTGGCATCTGGGCTGATGGAGCCGGGGTGTAGGCCCCCGATATCGGCAAAGTGGGCCCAACTCATCACGAAAGCGCAGAGGCGATCACCATGAAAGACCGGCGCGAGCAGCACCTGATCATTCGAGTGGGTCACGGCGCCCTTTGAGCCGTAGCAATCATTGTACCAATAGAGGTCGCCCGGCTTCATGGTGTCGCGCGGGAAATGTTCGAAGACGGGCGCGGTAAGATCGCCAAAAATCGGCACCATAGAACCGACGGCCATGACGCCGCGCTCGTCGAAGAGCGCTGTATAAAAGTCTTTCTTTTCGCGAATGAATGCTGAGATGGCGGTACGCTCAATCAAAGCTTCCATTTCGCGCTGAGTGGCCATGATCGCCCCGCGAATGATCTCTAGCGTCACTGGATCGCAAATCGGGGCAGTATCCGGCGCCAGCGCCGGCATGGCGGATGAGAGCGGTGTCATCAAAAGCCTTCCAGAAAGAAAAGAATTGAAAGTATCGGGAGCGTGCGAGGCACTATTCATCCCGGTCCATGTGGCGGAGCACGGCTTCGGCGGAGCGGCGCACATAGATCC